>JALSPS010000034.1 GCA_026985835.1 Candidatus Kaiserbacteria bacterium | reverse complement strand
TAATAGAAACATTTTTTCTTTTTTTTGATTGATTGTAAAAATGAAGATTTTAATATCGTTGAAGAAGCATTTTTTAAGTTTATTACAAATTCAACAACCTTATCAAGACTTGTTGAGGCAAGAGTTGATGTTGATTGAATATCCGGAAAAATTTCAGAAACAATGTCTTTATTATTTGTTTTAGGTTTACCAAAAATTTGTTCTAATCTTTTCTCTTCAAGAGTCTGAACAGGTTTTTGTTTTGATGAAAAGAATTTAAATACATCTGAAAAAAGATTTTTAAGAGGTTCAACGCGTCTTGGGGGTCCTGGTATAATTGATGTGGTTGTTGAATGCACAATAACCTCTGCTGAGCCTACAGAAACAAAAATCATATATACTATAAATATAAATAATACTCTTTTCATATAAATTATTATAGCAATAAATTCAAAAACAAAAAAGCGCGCCTTCGGCGCGCTTTTCATATATGAATTACCTACATCATAGGCATTCCTCCACCAGGCATTGCAGGAGGAGTGTCTTCTTTTTCTTCCGGCAAATCTGCAACCGCAACATCAGTGGTCAAAAATACCGCTGCGGCGCTAGTCGCATTTTCAACGCCTGAGCGAGTAACTTTTACAGGATCAATAATACCTGCCGAGTACATATCAACAATCTCAGGCTTTTCATTTGGATCTGAGTTTGCATTAAACCCAAAGACCTCTCCCTTCTCAAGCATTTTGTTTAAAATTACAGAAGCATCTTTTCTTCCGGCATTTTCAACAATTTGGAAGAATGGGGCGCGAAGAGCTTCAATAAGAATTCTATATCCTATTGAAAATTCATCATTTCCTTTTGCCTCTTTATTTTTTGAAAGTTTTTCAGCAACTCTTGCAAGAGCAACACCGCCTCCAGGCACGATACCTTCTGCAATGGCAGCTTTTGTCGCATTTACCGCATCTTCAATCTTATCTTTTAGGTATTTGATTTCCGTTTCCGTTGCGGCGCCAACGCGAATTACCGCAACTCCACCGGTAAGCTTTGCAATTCTCTCCTCAATTTTTTCACGATCGTATTTAGAATCCGTATTTTCCAATTGAGCCATTAACTGTTTTACACGCGCGTCAATTTCGGTTCTTTTACCCTTACCTCCAACAATAACGGTTTTATCTTTTGATGCAACTATTCTTGAAGCTTTGCCTAAAACAGACAAGTCCACATCTTCCAATTTCATTCCTAAATCCTCTGTAACAACATCAGCGCCAATAACGGTTGCAATATCCGATAGTTGTTCTTTCTTTCTATCACCAAAACCGGGAGCTTTAATTGCAAGCACATTAAATGTTCCGCGAAGCTTATTAACAACAAATGTTGCGAGAGCTTCACCATCAACATCATCAGCTATAATTACAAGATCTTTTTTTCCAGTTTGCGCTAATTTTTCCAACAATGGCAAGATTTCTTGAATTGAACTTATCTTTTTATCTGTCAATAAAACGGAAACATCTTTATATTCTGCTTCCATTCTATTGGCATTTGTAACCATATAAGGAGAGATGTAGCCATTATCTAATTCAAGACCTTCCACAACCTCTGATTCAATTCCAAAAGATTGTGACTCTTCAACCGTTACAACTCCGTCTTTTCCCACTTTATCTATCGTCTCAGCTATTGTTGAACCCAATTCCTCAGATTCAGCTGAGATTGTCGCAACATTTTTAATCTCATTTTTACCCTTGACACTTCGCGCCATTTTTTTCAGCTCAGCGACAGCGTCTTTACCTGCTTGCTCCAAACCTCTGCGGACAACAGTCGAATTTGCACCCATATTTGTTCGTTTTAAGCCCTCAGAAATAATGGAGCTTGCCAAAACCATTGCAGTTGTCGTACCATCTCCGGCTTTGTCATTGGTTTTACTTGCAACTTCTTTAATAATCTCAGCACCCATATTCTGGAAAGGATCTTTTAGAGATATTTCTTTTGCAATTGACACTCCATCATTTGTTATTGTAGGACCTCCAAAGCTTTTTTGTAGCGCTACATTGCGCCCCCTAGGACCAATCGTTAAACGAATAGCATCAGCTACAACATCAACACCTTCCTTGAGTGCAGATTGAGCATCTGCATTAAATTTTACAGTTTTTGCCATAATAGTTATTTTATTACCGCTAATAAGTTTTTGCTTTGAACTATAAAGTACTTCTTTCCATCAATTTCAACCTCGTCATATCCGTAATCAGAAAAAACAACAGTATCTCCAACTTTTACATCTTTTATGTCTTTTAACTCACCAACGCCAACGACTTCACCCTGCTTAGGTTTTTCTTTATTGGCATTTTCGGGAATAATGATTCCCGACTTGGTATTTCCATCGTTTATTTTAGGATCAACGATAACTCTATCGCCAAGTGGAGAAATTTGTACTTTTTTTGACATAGTTATTTTAATTAACTGATAATCGCGAATATACTTCGCGCAACCATTATAATACTGTTTTACATTTTTTCAAATTCAAAAAATAGAGATTAAATTATAGAAAAGATTATTCAATTTAAACTCTACGAACTATTCTGGCTCTGCCACCATATGGATCCAATTTTACCAAAACAGTATCTCCAACCAAAACTTTTATACGATGTAATCGCATTTTTCCGGCCAAATATGCAATAATTTCCTCACTCTCACCAGACTCTTGGTTTTTCAATTCAATCCTAAAAAGAGTATTCGGTAATGTCTCTGTTACCATTGCCTCAACCAATTCTTCTTTTTTCTCTTTCATACAGACTAATATACCAGATTATTCAGCAGGCTCAACAGTTACCTCTATATATTTTGGATTGGTTGGAAATTCGGATTTCCAAAAAGGACGCACTGAAAGATTAATATCCTTTATTCCATTAAATTTCGCGGTAATAGAATCAAACTCATCAACCTTATGCCCCGCAAGCGCGCTTTTAACTTCTTTAGGATCAATTACCCAATTAAATTTAGCAGGTCCGGAAACTTGAAATTGAAATGCTGTATCAGAGCTTAAATCAAGCTTATCTTTTTGTAAAACTGAGAAAATCAAATCATCCAAATTTAAAATCTCTTTTTTACCATTTATATTAATATCCGAATTAGCCTCACTTGCAAGCTCATCAGCAAAGGCAAATTTATCAAATACTGCAACATAAGCCGTTAAAGTAACATTAAGAACTAAATTATTTGAATTTTCAACCGGAAGTTGTTCTGATGTAGTTTTATATGTAATTGCGTCTTTAAAAAAGATGCTGTTCTTTGGCAATTTTTTAAAAATTGCAGATTCAAAATCTGAAGATAACTTATCCGTAAGCTCTTTTTGTTTTGAATTTATAACTTGTTCATCAACAACGGGCTTCGTTCCCGAAAATCCCCCTATCAATGGAGTTTTTGTTTTTGCCCAAAACTTTTCAAAACGAGGCGAGCCCTTGAGGCCCGGTATTGTAAAACGAGCCTCTCTTTTATTGTATTCTTCTCCGGGCTGGTCCGCATAAACGGTTACAACAACAGATCCGGGCTTGCCATTTTTCCTTCCAGGTACAACAAAAGAATTTTTAACTCTATATATTTTACCATCAGGCGCCTCAAAACGAGTATTTTTTATAATTCTTTGACTTTCTGAAGAATAATCATTATATACAATCAACTCGCCAGATGCTCGTTGTTTGACAAATTTCTTTTCAGTTGCCTCTATTGTCGTACTTGCGGTTTTTTGCATTTCAATAATTGAAAAAGGCAATTCCCCTTCATTGGCATCTTTATATGCGGTATGAATC
>JALSPS010000033.1 GCA_026985835.1 Candidatus Kaiserbacteria bacterium | reverse complement strand
GAAAGATCGTTTATTAAAAATGATAGGTCCGGATGCGTATAAGGTGCGTATACATACATTTCATAGTTTTGCCAATTCCCTAATACAAGAAGATCCTGAGAATTTTGAACGGTTGGTTTTATCGTCCGCAATGACGGATGTAGAAAAAATCCTTTTACTTGCGCGGATAATTGATAATAATGATTACACAGAATTAAAGCCTTTTTATGATAATCATACATATTTATCAAGTATTATGGGAGCGATTTCCGAGTTAAAGCGTGATGCCATAACTCCGGAAAACCTGAAAGAATTTAGCGCACGAGAGCTTGAAAAATTATTACAAGATGAAAATTCATATAATAATAAAACAAGAAAACTTAAAGTTGAGCCCAGAAAGATTGAAAAGAAATTAATTCGCGGGCTTGAATTGGCCGATATTTATTTTCAATATGAGAAGCTTCTAAAAAAGGAAAAACTATATGATTTTGAAGATATGATTCTTGAGGTTGTAAAAGCAATGCGGGAAAATCAAGACTTTAAAATGCAAGCTCAGGAAAATTTTTTGTATGTTTTAGCAGATGAGCATCAAGATGCAAATGATGCGCAAAATGCGCTTTTGGAACTCCTTACTGATTTTCATAGTTCACCAAATCTTTTTATTGTCGGAGATGAAAAGCAGGCAATTTATCGTTTTCAAGGCGCGTCTCTTGAAAATTTTTTGTATTTTAAAAACAAATTCAAAGATGCAAAAGTTATAGAACTTAAAGATGCATATCGATCAGGTCAAAAAATACTTGATGCGTCATATGCTCTTATGGATGCATCTGAAGAAGACATTAAAAGACAAAAATTAAAATCACGAGCAGGTATTGATAAGGCTATAATTGAACTGGATATTTATTCCAATGATGAGCTTGAGGCTTTATTTGTTGCAAAAAAGGTTAAAGAACTTATTGCCAATGGGGTAGCGCCGGATGAAATAGCATTAATTTATCGCACAAACGCTGATGCGGAAGCTTTTGCAAAAGCACTTGCAAAAGAAGGCATTTCATTTCAGATTACAAGTGGGACTGATGCACTAAAGGACAATGATATTAAAAAATTTTTAACACTGCTTGATTCGGTATCGCATTTTGGAGATGACGAAAAATTAGCGCGCGCTATGCATCTTGATTTTATTGAACTTGACGAGCTGGATATATACAAGACTCTTAAACATTATAGACGCTCTAAAAAGACATTGTATGAAATTTTAATTTCAGAAAAAGAATTAAAATCAATTAAACTTTCAAATTATAAGAAAATACTTGAATTTGGTCATTTTTTGGCTCGCTTTTCAAAACTTGCAAAAAATGAACCGTTACCGGAATTTATAAATGAAATTTTGAATAATTCCGGATTTTTAACTTTTGTTTTGAATAAGGCAAACAGTTTAGAACTTCTTGATAAATTACATGCTTTATTTAAAGACGCAAATGTTATGGCAACCGGAAAACGGGAATATAAACTTAAAGATTTTTTGGATCATTTGGAAATTTTACAAAAACATAATTTATCAATAACCAAAGATTCAATTCAAAAACACAGAGCTGTAAAACTTATGACAGCACACAAATCAAAAGGACTTGAGTTTGAATATGTTTTTTTATTAAAGGCGTACAATAAAAAATGGGGCAATAGAGCTTCAATGGATAAATTTATATTGCCAACAAAAAGCGCAAAGTTTAGTGACGGAAATGCAGATGAAAGAAGATTATTTTTTGTAGCTCTTACAAGAGCAAAAAGGGGAGTGTTTATATCTTATGGAAAGTATTCAGAAGCAGAGAAAGAAAGAATGCCGTCTGTTTTTATTACGGAAATTGGTGATGATTATATTAAAGCGCAAGATACCGAGAAAAAAGAGGCGCGGATTTCAAAAGCAGAGCTTTTAAAATCCGCGCCTATTGATACAAAATCCATAGTTGATATAGATTATTTACGCGAGCTTTTTATCGAGCAAGGTTTGTCTGTTACAGCTTTAAATAATTTTTTAGAATGTCCATGGAGATTTTTCTATAGTAATCTGGTTCGTATACCCAAAATGCAAGACAAATACCTGATATTGGGGAATGTTTTACATTACGCATTATTTGTTTTATTTGAAGGGTTAAAAAGTGGAAAAGAAAAATCTCAAAAAGAGCTTTTTAATGTGATGCGGGAATACTTGCAAAAACGCGCGGTGGGTGAGTCTCGAAAAAAAGAAATTTTAAATCTTGCAAAAGAATACTTAAGCGCATGGATGGCGCACTATAAATTAAATCCAAAAATAAAAACTCTAAATGAGTATCCAGTTGATGTTATATACGAAACTAATTTTGAAAATTTACCGCACCTGCGTCTTACAGGAAAGTTGGATAAGCTTGAGTTTGAAGTTGGGAGTGATAGAAATGTTATTGTATACGATTATAAAACGGGTCAACCGAAAACTCGCAATAAAATCTTGGGAAATACAAAAGAAGCTAATAAAAATTATTTTAGACAACTTGTTTTTTATAAATTATTATTGAGTCTGGAGGGAAAATATAATATGACACGCGGAATAATTGATTTTATTCAACCAAAAGAAAATGGTGATATGGCAAAAGAGGAGTTTGAAATAACTGAAAATGATATTAAACAACTTCAATCTGAAATCAATTCAGCTATACGTGATATATATAATTTTGATTTTTGGGATAGTCGTTGTGATAAACACAAGAAAGGTAAATGTGAATACTGCGCTTTGCGTGATTCAATGCGATAATTATTAAAATAAAAAAGCCCCAGAATTTGGAGCTTTTTTATTTGAGTTGAATTTACTTTACTTTGCTTGTTTAAATAATTGATTTAGGAGCTTATCCATATTTTCAAACGGCAAGTAGCCGGCAACAGGAATTTGTTTATCTCCAACAAGCAATACATTGTGAGGTGTTCCAATTCTTCCTCCAGTGGCTTTTATAGCGTCATCAAGATGTTTTTTGATTATATCTTTTCCATAATCACTATCAAGACACTTATTAAATTCTGTTACATTTACGCCTGCAAACTTTGCAAACTCGGGCAACTTTGCCAAATCAAGTTTATTGTTTGACGGTGTTTCTTTGTAAATTTTGTTTATAAACTTCCAAAATGCTCCTTCTCCGCCAAGTTTGGCAACACATTCTCCAGCTTGCGCTTCTTTTGGAGCTTTTGGGTGAAGTTGCTCAAGTGGGAGAGCTCTGTATACCCATGCAACTTTACCGCTTTTTCCGTATTTTTCTATTACCTTGTTTAGGGTTTCGTGATGAGCTTTACAGAAAGGACATTCTGTATCTGAGTACTCTACAATTACAACTTTTGCATTTGGACTCCCTAGAATGTGATCATTTTTTTGAACACCTGGAACTTTTACGACTTTTGCCGGAGCATTATTTGCAGATGGGGCTTGCGCTGCTTTTTTACCCAAAGAAAAATATAGCGCTCCTGCGATTATTAAAGCTGATATAACAATTGCGACCGGTACGGCCAAAGATGATTTATTATTTGCATCTGACATAAATTATTTTTTAACTTTTAATGTGGTTATTGTAACAGTACTCAGAAAATACGCAAATTGTTAAAATAGCGTTTTTGTAATTGATGAATCTTGAATAATGTTCCAATCGTCTGTGTTTATGGGAAACTCACGCACTTTACCCAAGTCTTTGTATTTGAGTTTTTTGTTTTCTAAAGCATATTCGTATATCTTGCGAGTAACTTTTACATCTTGTTTACAATAATCACAAACCTGTTTTACTTTGCCTTC
>JALSPS010000032.1 GCA_026985835.1 Candidatus Kaiserbacteria bacterium | reverse complement strand
GCTAAACTCCCACTTTGAAAAGGGGGATACAGGGGGATTGATTTTTTATTGTCAATAAATCGTAAAGATTTGATTATCAATTTTTACTCCCCCTCGCCCCCTCTGATTTCAAACAGAGGGGGAATGCCAGAAGCAAGATGTTTTAGAACTTTTTAGAGTAAAACTATCTTAGGATGACATAACATTTACTCCAATGCATTTCTGCAAGTCTTTTCAGTTGTAAAATGTAAACCTATTTCAGGATAATTTTTGCATTTTTTAACAAAATAGAGTAGTGGTATTTTTTCTTTTTTGTATCCTTCTATATGAGCGAAATTTTTTGTTTATGAAAATAAAACTTTTGTTTTTTGTATTTTTTATTATTATAAAAAGTGCTTTTAGTCAGCCTCTTACCACTGATGAATTCGGGCGTTCCGTTAATATTTTAGAAAGGCAATTGCATTTGAAAGATTTACAAGGTAAGCATTTTATAGTAATTGACAGAGATACGGTTAGTGTTTTATTGCTTTATAAAAATGGGTATGCAGTTTTGAGTTATAAAAAAGAGTTTGTGCCATTAAAAGCATTTTCTACGGAAGTTTCTTGCCCAGAACTTAAAGACTTGTCTTTGCTTATAGATATGCTTAAATATGATTATAGCAAGCAAATTGAATACAATGATAAAAATAAGGCAGTTAGCGAAAAAAATAAAATATTATGGCAAAGATTTCTTACAGGTAATTTTTTTGATAGAAAATTTCGGACTGATACGATAGGACCTCTTTTGACATCAAAATTTGGACAGGTAAATTGCAAAGACAATCACAATACATTGATAAATGTAACGAATTATTACACACCGCATAATTATGCCGTTGGTTGTGTAGCATTGACGTTTGTGACGGTTTTGCATTATTATAAATGGCCCTTGCAGGGACAAGGTTATCATTCATACACAGACGATCAAGGCAGTTCCACAGGGACTTATGAGGCAGATTTTGGCAATACTACCTATCGTTGGGATTTAGTTCAAGATGAATATTACGGTGTTGAGTCCACAGTTGAGTCTCGGCAGGCATTGGGATTAGCGGCGTTTCATTGTGCTGTTTCTGTTGATATGGATTTTGAAAGTGGAGGTTCTACGTCAAATATCAACAGAATACCGTATGCGGCGTCACATTTTTTCAGGTATGATATGCCCAAATATGAGACTTCGGATGCGTCAGATTTTTGGGATAAGTTAGATAGTTCTCTTTACAATGGCAATCCTGTGCAGTTAGCGGTTTACACTTCCAGTGGAGCGGGGCACGCCATAGTTTGCGACGGAATAATTCCGACTTCTGACCCTTCGCAAAGGTATTATCATTTGAATATGGGCTGGTGGGGCAATTCTAATGGTTGGTACACTATTCAGAGTGATTTTAATGCTGGCGGTTATTCAGTTATTGATGCGGCAGTTTTTCAGATGTTGCCAGTGCCTCAGCTCAATGAAGTCAAGTATGATTTAGAGAACAATACAGCGGAGATTTCGTGGAAGTATTCAGAGCGGATAAAAAATCCTGTCTTTGAGTTGCAGCAGAGAGTAAACGGAGGAGATTGGCAAACGGTAGCTGATAATTTAACAACAAATAGTTTTTCTTTTACTCCTGATGTGCATTCGCAATATTCTTTTAGAGTAAAGACAAAGCAAAACAGTTTGTGGTCTGAGGAGAAAAGTTTTGACCCAAGCAAAGAAGCGGCAAAATATGAGCAAATACAACTTTATCCAACCTTAGTGAAGAGCAAAATCAAGATTCTTTATAAAGATTTGCGCAATGCAAAAGTTTTATTCTACAATCTGGACGGAAAAGAAGTTTACAGTATAGATTTAGGGGATTATGGCGGTATGGAGAAAGTTTTGAACATATCATTTCTTAAACCGCAAATGTATATAGTGCGTGTGATTACTGCTGATAGTCAGGCAAGTTTTAAAATAGTTTATCAAGGAAGAGTTCAATAACAAACCATAAAATTTTACACTATGAAGAGATTTTTTACTTTACTTCTGGCAAGTTTACTTTATGCATTCGTAATGAATGCACAATCTGTTGTAGTTGTTGATGATGATAATCATTATGATGAGTTTGAACCTGTTGTTATTGCGTTGCAGACAGCTGGTTATACTGTTGATAGTTTAAATTTGCAGTATATGGACACTTTGGTCTATTCTGATATTAGCAATTATGATATGGTGATATGGATTACTGGCGACGATCGTGTTGCTTTGAATTTGTGGGATACAGTTTCAGAGCCCGGAACAATAAAATTCCATCCTGCTTTGCAACAGTATTACGATAACAAAGACGGTGCTATATGGATTGATGGCATTGATTTTTTGAAAGCATTGGTAATTCATACTGATGGAAGTTCTGCTGATAATGACACAATGCAAAGCGTTTTACCTGTAACTTTTCATGCAGGTGATTTTGTTTACGATGTTTTAGGTATAGCTGAGTGGAATTGGGATTCAAAGTCTATGGGAGATAATGGTGTACCAGAGGCAGACAAAACAGATGAAAACACAATTACCACGTTGAATACTATAACTTGGCAATGGAGCACCTTATGGCGTGCTGATGGATGGACACCTGCTGGCGGTACAATAAGTCTGTATAATATGGGACCTTCTACTTATCAAGGAGCTGGTTATTCAATGTTTATTAAGAATGAAAACAATGGCGTTAAGATGTATGTTTCTTCTTTGAGACTTGGAAAACTTGGCAATGGTAGTTCTTTTGACCAAGCAATGGTAAATTCCTTAGTTGCTGATGTTGTTGCTGATGCAGTAGGTGGAAATTCTTCTGTTGAAACCAAACAGGTGCAATTGCGTGTATATCCAAATCCTGCAAGTGATTATGTTTACGTAAATGGCGTTGATAATGGCGATTTAACAATTAGTGATATGTCTGGTAAAGTATTGATAAGCAGTAGAATAGCAGAAAATACTGCAATTGATATTTCTACATTGAGCGCAGGAGTTTATATGTTGAAAGTAAAATCAGCCGAAGGAGATTACAGTGTTAAGTTGTTGGTAAAATGATGTTTTTTGAGTGAGAAGTTTATTTGAAAGTAGCGAGTTTTTTCTGCGTTAGGGGGCGCAGCGGTAATGAGCTGCGGCAATCATATAGAGGCGTTTGCGGGCGGAGGCTGAGCGGTTAGCGAAGCCCCACGCACCGCAAAGCGAGGCGAATTTTAGGCGGACGTGCTGACAGGCGTCAGCCTGCTGCCGTTCCGCCTTAATGAGCCGAGCGATTACGCCTCTTATGCTTGCAAAAGCGAATTTTAGCGGAGCACCCGACGGGGGCTGAAATGAAAATTTTTTTGATGTTAGAAAAAGTAAAATGTTGATAAATAGTGTTTTGTAATTATTTTGCAAGCCCCCGAAACGCCCAAAACTTAAACAAATTAAAAAATGAAACGTTTTTTCAGCCTGCTATTTTTATTTTTTTTGTTAGTAAGTGTTAATGCCCAGAAAGTAAGCCGTAAAGAGGCTATTTTGGGGGCGAAACATTTTATTCAGCGGTATTCAGATTTTATAGGCTATAAGGTTAGAGATGTTCAAGATTTGCGAGGTTCTGATGGGCAAGTCTTGGGGTATGTAGCCATTTTGCGACCGAAAGGTTTTGTGTTGCTGACTGCTGATAAACGGCAAAATCCTGTGTTTGGATATTCTACGGAAGGAGATTTTAAGTTTTCGGATAGTTATGCGCTGGGAATAATACGGCGTTTTTTATTGGCAGATAGATTTTATGCTGTTGAAAAGAAACAGCAACAGGCTGAAAATCAGAATTTATGGAATAATTTGCTTTCGCAAAAAAAGTTTTCGCCAAAAGATTACGACTATCAGTATGGTTATTGGTTGACAGATGTTTGGGGCGGTGTTAAT
>JALSPS010000031.1 GCA_026985835.1 Candidatus Kaiserbacteria bacterium | reverse complement strand
ACAAATAAAAGTTCACCTCGGATTATATGAGGGATACGTAAATTTTTTTAACAAACTTAATGAGCAGCTTCAGAGCTTGCTTCAAAACGAACCTGAAAACGGGTACGCAATCGCAGAGGTGCGACGCAGGCTCGGGTTTGAATTTAATGGAATGCGATTACATGAAATTTACTTTCAACAATTTGAAGGTAGCGCGAATCCACCTGATAATACCCTGGAGGATTTTTTAACCTTTTTTGGTGATACGGAAAAGTTTATTTCAGAATTTAAAAATGTTGCGATGACTCGCGGCATAGGTTGGACAATTTTGCATCTGGACACAAAAACAAATACTCCAATAATAAGCTGGGTTGCTGATCATGAAATTGGAATGCTTGCCGGCACAAAAATCCTTCTAGCGCTTGATATGTGGGAACATGCTTTTATGGTTGATTACACACCTGCGGAAAAAAGAGATTATATAAATGCATTCTTCAAAAACTTAAATTGGAGTATTGTATCAGATAGACTCTCTTAATTTTTTATCTCCATATTTCAAAAGTAGAGCAAAAATTACAATGTAATAAAATAATAGAAAATATATTCCAAAAAAACCAATTTCAACCGTTGCGAATGGAGAACGCGCAAAAATATCCACAACCATAAAAATATATTCCAATAAAAAGTACTCGGTAATTGAAATAATCCAAGCAAACCAACCGCCAAAAAAACTTGCAATAAAAAGCAAAAATGCTCCCAGCATCGCAAACGGCACAATCGGAACAACCAACAAATTAACAAAAACACCAACGATTGATATTTTCCCCATATAGAACATAATCAATGGTAAAACTGCGATTTGCGTCGCAATTGTAGCTGATACTATAAGTCGCAATTCTGCAAAGTTTGGCAAGAAAGAAAATGTTTTTTCTAAAATTGGAATTCCTAAAATCATACCTAGCGTTGCAATAAATGAAAGCTGAAAACTTACATCATAAAAAAGTATATATGGATTAATAAACACAAATACAACTCCGGTAAATAAAAGCGCTCTGAGAGCAGAATAGTATTTTCCCGAAATTGCGCCCAAAATACCAATAATCGCCATCAAGCCTGCTCTTGCAATCGGCGCCTCAGCTCCAACAAACATAACAAATAACGCTATGGCAAAAACAGAAACAATGTTTGCAACATATTTTGGTAAAAAAGAAAATAAAAATAAAAGAAATGTCGCTATTATTGCAACATTGTAACCGGATAAAACAATAATATGTATTATACCGGTATCTCTAAATTTTTCTTGCAACTCTTTTGTTAGCCCTGACTTAACTCCAACCGTTATACCACCGGCAAGAGCTGCTTCTTTTGCAGGTAAGTATTTATCCATAACTCTTACAAAGAAGTGTTTAATCTTAAACAGAGCACCCAGAAAACTGTTATGATTCTTGTGCAAAATCATAATTTTAGGATAACTTGTTATTAAAAATACATTATCTTTTTGTAGATATTTTTTGTAATCAAACAAATCACTTCTTTTAGGGAAATAAAATTTGCCATTTATTTTTAGAATATCTCCATAGGAAACAGTTTTTGAATAATTGGTTTTTACAAGAATTTTTGGAGCATTATTTATTTTTAATGGCAAAATTATAAATTCGGTTTTATCAAATCTTTTTTTCGGATCTGAGATGACGCGCCCCACAACAAAATTCTTAGTGGTTATTATTTTCGCTCTCTCCGTCAAAATTTGACTCTTTTTAAGAACCATATTTGCGCGCAGAAAACCCAATGAAAAAGTGAGCACAAAAACAGAAGCAATAAGAATAAAAGATTGAATATGAAAACTCTTATTGAGTTTATCTTTAATAAAAATGTTTCTTTCTAAAAAAAATAAAAATAAAATGCTTCCCAAAAATAAGAAAAAGTATCCAATAAAAACAGAAGCACCTAAATTAACACCGAAAACAATTCCAAATACAAAACCAAAAAATAACGTGAAAAAACTTATACCTCCCATAGCGGTTTAAAAAGCGCGCCAATGGCGCGCTTTTTTAATTTGATTTTAATGCATCCCTAATTTCTTCAAGAAGAACTACTTCATCGCTCTTTTTTGGCGCTTCCTCTTTTGGTTCTTCTCGCTTTAAGCGGTTTACGGTTTTAACCATTACAAAAATTACAAATCCGAGAATTACAAAACTTATAATATCATTTATAAAGATTCCATACTTTATAACCGGAGCGCTTGCCTCTTCTGCGGCCTTTAGCGTAGCATAAGTTTTACCATCAAGCGCAACAAAAAGGGTTGAAAAATCAACCTTACCCATAAGCATACCTATAGGAGGCATCACTATATTATTTACAAGTGATTTAACAACGGTTGAAAACGCAGCTCCAAAAATGAACCCAACCGCCATATCCATAACATTTCCTTTTATAAGAAATTCTTTAAATTCTTTAATCATATTTAAATTATAACTAATAATAATCGGAATATCCGATTTTAATTTATTATTATCTTTTTATTTCCAAAAAGCAAGTATTATTAATTAATTTCCGACTCAGGACTTTTGTCATAAAACCCCCGCGACGCTACGCGTCGCGGGGGTATCCATTCACTTTGTCTGACCAACCTCAGGAGTCTTTTTCTGGGTAAATAACGGAGAATTACCCAGTATCGCACCAAGGCCGGCAAGACCTGATCCTTCTCTTCCCGAGACAACGGTAAAGTTGCTCAGGCTCGGAAGGATTCCGCGTACCAACTCTGGATTGGCCTGCAGGGTTTTCAGAAGCTCTGAAAACATCTGCAGATACATAACCCTGTTGGCACCGAGAACATCGGCCAGGGCCCTGCGACCCTTCGCGATCTCCTCGTCTCGTTTCCTTTGTGCGATTCCACGATTTTGTTCAGTTTCAATACGGCGTTTTGATGTTTCAACATCAATTGCCGCCTGAACTAATGCTCCCTGCTTGTTTGCACGGGCCTTCGCCGCTTCGCTTGCTTGACGCTGAACTTGCGCCACACGCATACGAGCGAAGGCTTTCGCCAATTGACCCGCCAGTTGCTCTTGCTTTCGAGCAACAAGCAGCTCTGGTGGTATGAATGCGTTTCCAAACTTGACCGATGTAATTTCTACACCGGCCTTGATGCCAACCCCTCTGATTTTCTTTTCCGCGAGAGCCTCAAGAGCCTCGCGATTATCTTGAAAATCGAGCACTTTAGTCGGGCGCACAATCTTCAAATCAGGATCAGGCATACTGAAAGAAGCGATTTGCTTCTTCAGCGCCTGAATCTGCTGAGAACGTTGCTCAGCAGAGAGGCCGGGTACAGCTTTTTCATCCTTCAAAAGCCGTAACCTGGATTTCAAGGCGGAAAGATCCGCTTTGGCCCTTTCATAGGCCAAGTGGTTGCTGACTTCTATGTATGCACCACCCACATTTCGCAGAATGGAGCGTACTTGTGGCGTTATGATGCGGTCTTCAACCTCATCAATTCCACCTATCGCAGCAACCACCAGCGGTGCCTTTTCGGCAGAAACACGGGCTTGAATGCGCACATCTTGATACACATTCCAGCCCTCCACCTTTATTCGCACCGCTGAGCCGGCAGCGCCTTTCGGTACCGAAACCTTTGTGGTTTTGGTGCGTTCCTGCTTGACCTGACCATCTGATCCAACCTTAACGCGGATGGAGTAGTGGTCATATCCACCGGCGTACACCCAATTCCTTATACGTACATCTACGATTTTTACATCGTAGATGCGTTGGTTTAGGTAGTACATTCCGGGAGGCAGGACATCGCGCCAAACTCCGCGACATCCAACAGGCACCAACTCGGCTGCCAGATGTCCGGTATCCTCGGTTGATTTTTTAGTACAATCAACCTTCTCTCCGGCATTCGGCATAAAGTCAGGGGCTTTCCCCTCGTCAAGAGAGGATTTTACAACCCCGACAAAT
>JALSPS010000030.1 GCA_026985835.1 Candidatus Kaiserbacteria bacterium | reverse complement strand
CATATAATCGTAAATTTTACGCATTTGACCCTGACTCTAATCTTCAAGAAATTGGAAAGTATCTACAAGGGAAAAAAGCAAACTGCAAAGAAGATATGTTAAAAAAACTTCAGAAAGATCAAGCAATATACGGATTATGCAAATCTGAAGTGCAGAGTGGTTCATATACATCAAGAATGGAAAGCCTATGTTGTGTTGAGGCTAATAAGAAGGATGATGGTGGATGGAAAAAAGGTTTTGAGTGGTGCGCTAATGTTAAGGATAGTGGCGGTGGCGCCGGCCAAACAAAAGAAGGAGGCACAGGAGATCGTGATAATTCAAACCTAACCCAAACAGTTAATAGATCAGAAAAATCTGATAAGCTCCAAACAGTTAATAGATCAGAAAAATCTGATAAGCTCCAAACAGTTAATAGATCAGAAAAATCTGATAAGCTGTCCAAATACAGAATATCAATTGCAAATAACGAAGTAAAGTGTACTGTAGATAACAGTGGTGAATATCTTTCTAAAGAAAAATGTGAAGAAAAGTTGCAAAAAGCAATATATGCCAGTGATACATTTTTAGAAAATAATGTAGCTGCTAATCATAAAAAGTGTATACAAACAAAATATAATGGTGATCAGGTTATATATTGCGCGGATACTTTAACAAATAACACATTTCCGTTGATGTTTGAGCTTGTAAAATATGGTATTAATGATGTACCCGAAATTCATAAATCGTATCAATATGCCCTGGATTTAAATGGTGTGGACATATCACAATCAAATAAGCGCGAAGCTCTTATTTTTACTTCTCCAAGAGCTTGTTATGCAGTAAAAAAAGTTTTGGGTTTGAAGGCTCTGAATAAGTGTATTTATCTTAGAAACTTAACACAATGCATCGTACCGGTATTGTCGTATAAAGTAAAAGGTACTACAGAGGTAAAATGGACCAATCACGCCAGAATTAAAGAAAGTGAATGCAAAACATTTCTTGATAAATATGGAATAAAACTCAAGATAGATGGGGCGAGCAAGACATTCATTTGTAAAGGTAGAGGGTCTGCTGATTTAAAATTAAAAGACCCACCAATTATAAAAGGATATATGCTTTCTCCAAAGTATGAGTGCAAGAATGGCACACCTCAAAAAACAGATGGCTATGATTTATATTGTTTTAAAAGATCTTTCCTCTGGGTAGGCAACGATACATCATGGACTGAATCAATAGCAAAAGCGAAAGCCCACTTTGAAGATGTTAAAATTAAACCTCCAAAAACTTGTGCTGAGATAAATGTTAAGCCAGCAAGAGAAACCCAGTCATCTCAATGGGAGCAGTTCAATTATGGTTACCCTGATGATGGCGCGTTATGTTATATAACTGGCACCGCTATGTTTGGCCAAAATTGGAAATGTACTAAAGAACAAGGCGCTAAATGTCCAAAGGGCAAAAAATGTTTTGTTTTTTATCATGATAGTTACACTAATACAAAAAAACTAAAAGATAGAGATTGTAAAAAGAATGGTTATGGTTTTTCTTGTAAACCACCAATTCAACAAGAAACTCAACCGCAACCTCCTACCAGCCAATCTTGCTCTCCAGGACAAATAAAACAAGGTGGAGAGTGTGTTGCGTCTCCGACTTCATCTCCTGCGGCGCCTCCAACTAAAGCTCCTCCACCAGCTAAAGGCTGTTTGCCTCCAGCAAAACTGCGAGCGCAGTTTCAAAACAAATGCTTAACGGACAATCAGTATAATGCCTTGCTTGCTCAGCTTAAGGCAAAACAAAATCGTGAGAAATTTGCTCAAATGCAAAAAAAACTTCAGCTTGAATATCAACGCAGGATGGCAGAGTTGCGCAAAAAGTACGCGCAATCTGCAAAACAGCGAGCGGATGCTTTAAAAAAGGCACAAGAAGAATACAAACGCAAAATGGCGCAAATGCAAAAACAAATGCGCGCAAGCCAAGCGCAACAAGCCCGCTCTGCGGCCGCCCGATCGCAAGCTCGCCAAAATCTTCAGCGCAGAATGTCGCGCGCAAATGTGAATAAGCGAATTTATGAACCAAAGTGCGCGCTTATCGCAAGCGAAGAAAAGACACTTGTAAATGAACCGGTAACAATAAGTTGGGATTCTTCTCCATCTCTTGTTATTAAAAATGTATCCTTACGATATACCGATGGTTGGGGCAAGGTTCAGACGAGTTCTGTTTCATTAAATGGAAAAAAGAAAGTGGTTCCCAGAAAGCCGGGTCGTTATCAATTCAAAATAACAGCAACGGGATATGTGGGCAAGAGTTGTATTGATGAGGTAGAATTTGAGGCTATCGCTCCGAAGAAAACAGCCACATCCACAACTCTCTACACTACACATGAGCCACCAAAAACATATGCCCTGATTGAACGACCTGTTCCTCCGGCAACTAAAGAGGCTTTTGCCAGCTTGTTTGTGGCATATAATCCGATTTTGACCGGAGAGCAAGCAATACTCAGATGGAAAGCAAATCAATCTTGTAAGCTTGTGGGAGAGGGGATTAAGTCAAATTCTGTCGCTCCCGTTGGACAACAACTCACTGCTCCACTTACAAGACCGGGAACATATACATATATTTTATCTTGCGGTTCCGCAAGAAGTTCTGTGGCAGTTGTTGTTTTACAAAGACAGGTAAGCGCGCCTCCGGTGCCTCGCGTAAATTATCAAAATCCGCTCCCGCAAGTAACGGATCAAACCGCTCGTAATCAGTGTCCGGTATTTACCACTTATCTTAAAAAGGGTTCTGTAAATGGTGAAGTAGCGCTTGTTGAGAGTTTTTTAAGGAAATTTGGATATTTCTTCGGTATACCTGATAATACATTTGATGAAGAAACGGAAATCGCCGTAAAGGCGTTCCAATCTGCGCATGCAAAAGCTATACTTAAAGCGCCGTGGGGATTGCGTAACTCAACCGGTATGTGGTATATCAGCACAAGGGCATATGCAAACAAACTTATGGGGTGCATTGACCCTACTTATGATTCAGATTCTGGCAGAAGATTGAGATAAATTAAATGATTTTGGTGATTTTTACCCCGCAAATGGCGAAGCCATTTGCGGGGTAAAATAAAAGACATAAAATATGTTATACTCACTTTATGGTAAAACTTGTTATATTTGATTGGAACGGTACTTTAATAGATGATCTTGATGAGTGCTTGGTATCTTCAAATAAGGTATTTGAGTACGAGAATATGCCAGTCCTCTCAAAAGAAAGATATATTCAAACATCTGAATTCCCAATAAGAAAGCTTTATGAAAATAATGGAGTTCCAAAAGAAAAAATGGATAAAAACGGAGCACTTTATTCAAAGCTGTTTTTTGATACATATCAAGCGCTTGAGCCAAATATACCGTTAAGATTCGGAGTTCTTGAAACTCTTTCTTGGTTAAAAGAAAATGATATCCAAACAATAATTGTTAGCAATCATTTGCAGGTACGGATTGAAAAATATCTGAATGAAAAAGATTTAAATCATTATTTTGAAAGAGTTATTGCAAGAGGCGAGGCTGACGGTTCTGTTTTACACGAACAATTTAAAGAAAAAGTTATTGCCGAGTATATTAAAGAAAACGATTTTTCAAAAAAGGATGTTTTGATGATTGGAGATTCATTTGAGGAAATTGATGTTGCGCGATCTCTCGGGCTTTTTGTAGCTTCTATTGCGGGAGGTTTTGTCGCAAAAGAAAGACTTGAAGTAAAAGAACCGGATTTTTTAATCAATGAAATAAGTGAAATTAAAAGTATAATAAATAGAATATGAATTTAAAAGAAGTTTTACAAAATGCAAAAGAAAACAGTATAGCACTGGGGCACTTTAATATATCCGATTCAAATCAATTTAATGGAATTATTAATGTTGCAAAAACATTAAATGTTCCTGTAATTGTTGGTGTGTCAGAAGGTGAAAAGAAATTTATCGGTATTCATAAC
>JALSPS010000029.1 GCA_026985835.1 Candidatus Kaiserbacteria bacterium | reverse complement strand
TTTAGGGGCCCCTTGGAGCTTTTACTTGAACTTATTGAAAAACGCAAGCTTCTTATAAATGATGTGTCTTTAGCTTCAGTCGCAGATTCTTTTATGGATTTTGTTAAATCAAAAACAAAAATTCCAATTGGTGATACTGCTCAATTTTTGGTTGTTGCTTCAACTCTTCTTTTAATCAAATCTCGTTCTCTTTTACCAAATATGGAACTCTCAGATGATGAACAACACGATATCGAAACTCTTAAAAAGCGTTTGGAACTCTATAAAAATATCAAAGATGCCTCGACTAATCTTGCATCTTTGAAAAACTTAAGTTTACTAGCGCCAAAAAAATCTCAACCTGCTCCTATTTTAACAATCTGTCCTACAGACTTATCACAGGCAAATCTTCATAATTGTCTTATTGATGTAATAAATGATTTCCCGCAATTTACCTCTCGCCCCGATGTTGAAATTGAATCCAGAATCTCGTTACCGGAGATGATTGATAATCTTAAACTAAAGATAAAACAAACAATGCAAACCCATTTTTCAAAAATTGCAAAAACAGAAACAAAACATGAGCTTATAGTAAGCTTTTTGGCATTACTTGAGCTTGTTAGACAAGAAGAAATTGATGTTGAACAAGAAAAACATTTCAGTGATATAAAAATAAACTCTTTAAAGTTGGATACCCCAGTTTATTAGCATATAAAATTGATTTTCTTGAGTTTACCATTTTGATGATTATTGCTATAATCAATGTAATGAATTTGGTTCCAAAGATACAAGCAATTCTATTTGTGGATGGTGGAGAGGTTAAAAAAACAAAACTTAGCAAAATTTTAGATGTTGATATGCAACAATTAAATTCTGCGCTTGGTGTTTTGCGTCAAATTTTAGATGGCCAAGGAATTGCGCTTATTGAAACTGAAGAGTTTGTCGCTTTGCGTGTTGCTCCATCTGTTGCAGAATTTATAAATGATTTATACAAAGAAGATTTGAAGGGAGATATTGGAAAAGCGGCGCTGGAAACACTTGCTATTATTTTATATAGAGGACCATCACTACGAAGCGAAATTGATTTTATACGCGGAGTAAATTCTTCTACATCAATTCGCGCGTTGCTTTTGCGTGGTCTTATTACAAAACAAAAAACTTCGGGTACTGCCGGATTTGTATATAAACCAACTACAGAGGCGTTGGCTTTTTTGGGGATTAAAAATATAAAAGAGCTTCCAAATTATGAAAAAATAAAAAATACAATTGAAAAACTTGAGAATAATGCAGAAAAAGAGCATAATACTCCGGATGATGGAAATTAATTCAACAAATACGCAAAATAAATTGCGTTTTATCTCTGCAATTTTTGCTCTTGTTTTGTCTATTGCTTTATTTATTTATTCTCTAGGGTTTATTTCAATGAACAAACAGAAAACAAGCGTTGCTCATATATTACCTCCAAACACATTTGAAAATTTAAATTTGAAGGCAAAAGCCGCATATGTATTTGAACCTCAAACCAAGACAGTTTTATTTAAGAAAAATGAAACATTACAACTGCCTCTTGCATCCATTACAAAAATAATGACAACTCTTGTTGCTCGCGATTATGTTGATGAAAAGCAAAAAATAAAGTTTGCAGATAAAAATTGGAGAGTGGAAGATTTGATAAATTATGTTTTAATGGTTTCCTCAAATGATGGCGCAAAAGAGCTTGCCAGTGTTGCAATGTGGAATGCCGGTTATAAAAATAAAACATTTATTGATTTGATGAATGAAAAGGCGAAGTTACTCGGTTTGAATCAAACATATTTTTTGGATGAAGCTGGGCTTGATGTAAGTGATACTCAAAGTGGCGGGTATGGATCAGCTAAAGATGTAGCAAAGATGTTTGCCTATGCGATTAAAAGAATTCCAAATGATTTGGATGCAACAGCAATTAAAGACACATGGTTTAGAACAGACTCTGAAGATCAACCCGCAATAAATACCAATAAAGCACTAAACTCAATACCTGGATTTTTTGCCGGTAAAACCGGATATACATATTTAGCGGGTGGAAATTTGGTTGTTGCATTTGACCCCGGGTTTTCGTCTCCTGTAGTTGCGGTCGTTTTGGGCTCAACAAAAGAAGGCAGGTTTGATGATATAAAGAAACTTGTAAACGCAACAATCAAACAAAAAGAATTTGAGGCAAAATTGCGATAGACGCACTTTTAAACTATGCTATAATTATAGTTGAATTATTCTAATGAATAAAGTTATGTTTTTAACAACAACACTTATTGCAATTATAATTTTTGTCTTATATCGCTCTTATAAAGCTTACATCAAGCTGGATGCGAGAATTTCAGAACTTGAGAAACAGCTAAGTCAAAAAACTAATTCTATAGATTATTCATCCAATTTACATACCGTATCAAATGAAAAACCATCTTTTGTAAATTCAGATAGCATTCAAAATAATGGTATTATTCCCGCAAATTCCATAAAATTTACTGCCAAAATCTCAGACTGGATAAAAGAAAATACATTTATGAAAATAGGAGCGTTCTTTTTGCTCACATCAACAGGACTTTTTCTTGGATATGCTTTTGCAAATAATTGGATTGGAGAAACCGGAAGAATAATCATAGGACTTATAATCGGAATTACGGTTATGTTTGCCGGCTTTTATGATACTTTCAAATTTAATAAGGCGAGAGGCGGAACAATTTTTACTCTTGGTATAGCCATAATCGTATTAACTGTTTCAATAGCAAAATGGTATTATTCAATGTTTCCAATTAATGTGGCGTTTCTTTTGATGATTGCTCCGGTTATATTTGGCGCTTTTGTCGCTTATAGGTTATCAATTTTTGCAATTGCATTATTTAATTTGATTTTTGCCCTTTTTATACCGTCTGTTGTGGATATGCACACTGAGAATCCTGTTTTTCTTTTTGTCTATCTATCAATTATAATTGCCTCCATTGCGTTAGTGCTGTGGAATAAAAGATGGTTTAGTCTTTTATCTCCTGTTGTATTTGCTGTGTTTTTGTACACAAAGACAGGTTTGCTTGCAAATTCTATAAACCTTGCATTTGCGATACTTATAACAATCTTATTCTTGTTAACGACAGTGTTTTTGGTTTTTTTGAGATATGATTTCAGTTCTATTCTAAAATCAAAAAATAATTTACTGCTTAGTGACAATATCGGTTCCGGTGGCGTGGGACATCTTTTATTTACTCTTTATTTCGGAACAATATGGATCAGTAATACAGTATCTTCAAATTCTTTTTTAAAGGACTGGTATACACTAATTCTTTTATTCTGGAGTATTATTTTATTCAGCGCAGGATTTATTCTATTTAAAATTTTTAATAAAGGAAAAGATATTTTTATGGTTTTCTTTTATGCCGCATTGATACTTCTGGGTCTTGCAACCATAAAGGAATTCGCCGGTGATATGATTCTTGCAGTCTTGGCGCTTGAATTTACCATAATCATAATTGGTGTTGCTTATATATTGCGAAGTGCTCGAATAACTTCTCGTATGACATTTTTTATGACTATCCCTGCGCTTATTGCCGTGCCAAATCTTTTAAGCTTGGGCGCAAACATATCCTACATTTCACAATCTGCAATTTCATTATATATTTTTGTTTCTCTTTTGCCTGTGCTCGGGCTCTCGCTTCTCTTCATATTTAAAGATAGATATTCTGAAATTAAAGTTATACAAAGATTTATATGGGGTTTATTCATATTTTTTTCAATAGGTCTTGTATGGCGATGGTTTTCAAGACCTGTGGCTTTGGTGATATATACGATAACCGGACTCGTATTTTACTTTAATAATCATCCAAGATTGCACGAAATGCTTTATAGGTTTGGTCAATTTTTGCTTGGAGGTGTTGTTGCTCACATACTGATTATTGATGTTTGGAAATTGTCCACTATTCAAAAAATAATTGTTTTTGCCGTGGTTGGAATCGCTCTTATATTAACAGCATTTAAAAAAAGAAATGAATAAAAAGATTTTTTTGATTATCATACTCTTGTTTGTGTTTCTTACTCCGATTGTATTTGCCGGCACATCGGATAAAAGAGAGGCGTTTCATTTGGTTA
>JALSPS010000028.1 GCA_026985835.1 Candidatus Kaiserbacteria bacterium | reverse complement strand
AACAAAACGGATATTATTATAAATGGAAATATAACCTACGCTCATTCAAACGGATCTGATGGGCTAACCGCTATTGCGCAGAATTCTATTTTAATACCGGTTAATTCTCCTGATAATTTATCTTTGCGCGGTATATTTATAGCTCAAAACGGATATTTTGGCAGAAATTTATATCCTTGCTGGTACTCTCCAAACGATAAAAAAACAAACCTCTCCATCCAAGGCACAATTGTTTCAAACAAGCGTGTAGGAACAAAATGGGGATATTCAACATGGGGATGTTGGGGACAGTGGTCAGGGTATAATAAACGAGAAAATTCTTATGATGAATACCTTGCCACCGATCCACCTCCGGCTACACCATCCACATCTGATGATTATCAATTTGTCCGCTGGAGTGAGGATAACTGAATTTTAAATTTTGAAAATATGTTATAATTTTTGCAATGAACAGTTTTTTAAAGGTTTTGTTCGTCCTTTTTCTTTTTATTGGTCTATTTTATGCGCAAACTTCTTTTGCGCGAACAGTGATATGGAATGATCCTCAAACCCAAAATTCATCTATTCCATTATATTGGAAGTTTTTTGATGGTTATATTTCGTATTTTAATTTATTATTTGAACAACCTGAAAATGTGCAGATTCCATCAGATGCGGATATAATAATTTCCTACACAAATAAAAATGACCCTCTTGTCAAAAGAATAGATACCCATGGAATCCCTACTATTTATATGGGCAGGCATTTTTGGTTTATTCCGTCTGTCGCAAGAGCATATAACTGGTTGTTATTTTTTACATGGCACACGAGTCTTGATAAAAAACTTCACATATGGAATGGGTATAAAAGTCTTAGGGACCTAGGAATCACAAAACTTCCTCGTAAAATTGTTATTTTACACAAAACCCGCGCTTGTATAAGTTTGGGGTGGTTTTGGAGGTGGTGGTACCCATGCGCGCCGGATAAACCTCATACATTTTATTTTTCAACATATTCTTTACCCGGACAATCCGGCACCGCAAAAAACATCCAAATCAGTTACGGCGCAAAAATTATAAATTCCGATACGGGAGAAGAAATTAAAAATGGAGCAGTTATACCTGTGGGCACTCATATAAAACTTCAATTTAAGCAATATGAAAACTCAGATATAAAATGGATCGGTAAAAAATATTGGCGATATTTACTATCTTTTTTACGCTGGAGATTTGGCTGGCATCATTGGGGCTGGTGGATCTGGAACGAAAATGCATTTTGGTCATTATATCCAAAATATAACACAGGGGTTTGGACAGACCAGAATGAATTACCAAACGCCGCATGTCGTGATCAGGATTTGATATTCACGGAAAGAATTTGGAGATTTAATCGTTATTTTTTCGGCAATCTTTTACATTATGTAACAATGTCGGTAACAAAACCAAATAAACATATAACGGGTATTGATGGTATGGATTGTTCAGCTCCCGATGATAACGGGGACATAAACTGCACTGCGACAACTCCCGGGACCAAGAATATAAAATTTGTTTTTGATTCCACAAAAATAAAAGCGTACCATAGCTACAAGCGCCCTCGCTGGTATTGGTTTAATTGGTATGGATTTAATCAATGTCGCGGAATAAATGAGAGACTGTATAAAAGAACCGTTAACTATACACTTCCGCCATACCCTGATAATTATTACTACTGGCGTCATTTAAATCGCTATTATTACAGGTATGGATTTGCTTACACAAACAGCAGTATACCTTCAACATTATATGATTTTTCGCTTTTTGAAGAAAATGTTCCGAGTCAGTTTATAAACTATAAAATAACAGTTGAAAACTCAAACCATTCTCCGAATGCTCCATCTCTAAGCGCCACCTCTCCGGTTTTGATAAATACAACTTCCACAATTTCAATTTCCGCAACTGACTTGGATAATGATACATTAAAATACGGAATTGATTGGAATAATGATGGAGATATAGACGAATGGCTTCCGTCTTCCGGATATACAACAAGCGGAACATCTCTTCAAACACAACATCTCTGGAGTTTTGCAGGAGAAAAAACATTTGAAGTCATTGCTGAGGATTCAAATGGAGCACGCAGCGAATCAATATCTAAAACAATTGACGTTTTGGATCATCCTACCATAACACTAGAAGCCAGTGATTATCTTATAAAAAAGAATGATTCAACGATGATAAAATGGTCATCAACAGGAGCCAATCAGTGTATGGCATCGGGAGATTGGAGTGGACAAAAAGTTTTATCCGGCTCTGAAAATACAAAAGAATTACAAAAATTTGAAAATCAATTTATTCTTATGTGCTCAAATGCACTGGCTTCATCTACAAAATCAATTTATGTATATACATACGAATGCGGAGATAATGTATGTACTGACAGTGTTGAATCTTGCGCAACGTGCCCGGCAGATTGCGGAGAGTGTGACGCAAGCAATACTGCAAACCCGGATTTATTCCTAAATTTGACACAAGAGCCTCCAGAAGTACACTATGGAGGTGGAAACAATTAAAAACAAAATCAGAGCAATAACCGGCATATCGTTTGAGAAACAAGACTGGATGCGTAAAATGGGAAAATCCATAAGAAAATGGTGGCTGATGTTTCTTTTTATTGCTATATTTGCAGGACTTTCGTATTATATATTTTCCAGTGTCCTGCAAAAAGATATTAGACATATAACTATTGAGCAATCAAATTTAATTCAATCGTGGCTTTTATGGTTTTCAATACTCGCAGCCGGCTTTACTCTGATTTATCAAAAAGTCACCAAAGAAGAAGATAGGGATATAAACAATCTTGCAATACTTGAACCGCAAACACTGCACAATTTCTTACTTTTTAAACATACACCTAACCCTACGATAGGTAAGCTCGGCAAAATAAAACAAATAACTAAAAATGAAATAACAACTAATTTTCTATTAACAAAAAATCTTGATAACCTATATGAATGGGTATTTGATATTTTTACAATAAACATTAAAGATGGTGCTCCGTTTTTTATATTAACCAATGTAGGCAATGGTTTTGCAAAACCTTTAGGGTTATATATTTTGTATGAAAAAAATTTGTATGATAATAAATTTTTTTTCAATAATGAGATGGAAAATTTATCTCATTTCACATATATGAATCACAATAAAACTGCTTCAAATACGGCAATATATGTTTATCACAAAGAAACATATAAAGAGTTGTTTAATGCTATTCAAAAAAATTTAAGAAACTTTTTAGTTATAATAAATTATATTTCCATACCTGGACAAAAAGAGGTTTGGCAAGGGTATATTGCGCATATTGAAGATAGAAAATATGGCCAAAATAATCAAGTAAGACCATTTTTAACAAATTTTATTCCAATTCCAAAACAATCTATTCGTAAATATATATCACCAAATACAAATAAAAAAACAAAATATCTATATAATAAACTGAGACACTATCCTGTTTTTAAATAATCAATCTTGCATTCCTCTATAAATAGAGATAAAATAAAGAATATGAATAAACAAGAAACAAAAATGACAGATTAGTCTGTTTATATATGTTATAATCGCACAATGCGATTTAATGATGCACAATTAAAAGCGGTTTCTCATGCCAGGGGTCCGCTTTTAATTATTGCCGGCGCCGGCGCCGGCAAAACATCAACAATAGTTGGAAGAATTCTCAATCTTATAAATTCCGGTGTGCGTCCGGAGGAAATTCTTGCAATAACATTTACAAATAAAGCCGCGAGAGAAATGAGGGAGCGCGTCTTAAAAGAACTTCAGCAAGACTCAAAACTAAATACTCCAGTTTCTTTATTTGCTCTAAATGAACCCCTCCCTTTTGTTTCCACATTTCATTCTTTGTCTGTTCGGATTTTGCGCGAATTTTACAAAGAGGCCAATCTTAAAAAATCATTTTCAATATATGATCGCACAGATTCAAAACGCGCAATAAAGGAAGCTATAAAAATTTTAAACTTTGACACAAAACAATATGATCCCAGTATTACATTGAATCTAATTTCAAAAAATAAAAATGATGGTTTCACACTTAAAGAATATGAACAAAAAAATATCACACATCCGTTTTTCAAAAACATCTCA
>JALSPS010000027.1 GCA_026985835.1 Candidatus Kaiserbacteria bacterium | reverse complement strand
ACTTTTTTGGTATATGAGCCATCTGCATTTAGGTTTATAGCTATTTTGGTATAAACGTTAATAACTGCGGCATCAGGGAATTTTTCATTACCTGGCACATTTTTAATAAACTCTTTATAATCTTGAGCAACAATGCTATATGAAAGCATCAACAATATTATTGAAATTATATTCTTCATAATACTAAAATTAAATGGTTTACACTATTTGCCAAATATTTTTCCTATCATATAAAGGTCTTTGTATCTTTCCAATAGAGAAAGTCTTAACTTTAAATCCTGATAGTCTTTAGTTTCAAAATGTATCTCCGAAGAACTGAAAGAAACCTTTGCAATCACTTCTTTTTTATCAGCCGATATACTTTCATCACTCCTTAATACAAAGCCTTTATAATTCAAACTGTCTATCTCCGGCATAGAAATATTTGTCAGGGCTTTGGCAAAAACAATTTTCTGACTGATATCCACACTAAATGTATTAAATAATTTAAAAGGATATTTTCTTTCCGAAAGGCTAAACACATGCATTTGATAAGAATACATTGTCGATAAGGATAAATCGGCAGCTTTGTATGGTATAAACATAAAATCGCTGTCATGGTCAACAAAATTATCAATGGTAAAGGAAGCTTTCATTACTATATTGCCACTTTTATCTTCCGGATCGCTAATACTGTACTCGCTTATCAGGGCAAATGGGTGAATAGACTTTATTATTCTTTGCAGCATCTCTTTGCGTTTATAGGGAGACATACCCATCAACCATTGCCTTACATAGGTGTCCGAAAGTCCTTTATTTACAATTGTAATACTACCTGTAGCATTATTTTCCTTATCAACATTTATTTCCATATCCACGTTTGTGTTGTTTCGTTCGGGAGGAGAAACGGGTACAATTTTCAAATCAGCACCCTTTTTTCTTGCAATTATATATGTATTATCTTCCTCATATTGAGGAAAAAAATCTTTTGAGGTTTCATTTGTGGGATCCAGAAAAAATTCCGGTTTTCCCTTGTCGTCATAACTAACTGCCACCGCATGATTAAACCACATAACCGGAGCTGCATGATTCAATCTGTATCCCGCTGAAATCAAAATAGGATCGGCGGGCACTCCGGCCTCACGAAGCATTGCCACCAAAAGAGCTGCTTTATCTCGGCATACGCCACCTCTTGTCTCAAAGGTGTATGTAACATCATGTGGCTCATAACCCGGTCTGTTTTTCTCTTTATCAACACCGAGATATCTCACCTTCTGCGCTACCCAATAAAATATTTTAGTCACTTTTTCCCTTCGGGTTTTCGTATCTTTTGTCAACTCGGCAACCTTGTTTTTTATCGCTTCATTAACTTTTAAATGATTATCAACCAGACTATAATACCATTTTGAAATATCTTCCCAACTATCAACAGTTGTAAAGATTATATAATATGCGAAAAAATCCGTGGCATCCATATCCGGCTCATAAATTATTTGAGGAATAAAATTGTAATTAACCGTATAAATGGTTTTGTTACCTTTTATTTCTTTGGCAACTTTAGCCATTCCCGGTTTTTTATTTATCTCCACAACGTTGACATGCTTGTTTTTCGGGGCCTCCAAACGATAATATCTTTTATAAACCGTTTGCATACTCTGTACACTAATTCTGTCGAAGAAATTGTCTTTCATCCTTGCTTTATGCACAATATCTTTATATTTTTTATGTATAATATCTCCTGTTTCAATATTTGGTATATTTCCGGTTAAAAACCAAGCCGTGGAACTATAAATATTTGAAAATCCGCCTAATGAACTCTGACTTATCTTTTTCAAAATCTCAGACGGATCAAATTTTTCAACGCTGCCATCCGGCTTAATAATTTCAATATTTTCCACTACAACAGTGTCGTAATTGGAATCGTAAAAGAAAAACACACGGGAAGAGCTGCGTTTTCCCTTCTCAGTTAATATTTTTATATATGACTCATTTTCAGTAATTCCCAAACATTCTTGATCGATTGTTACTTCTTTATTGTAAATTGCTATGGTAGCCGATTCAGGATAATCTTCCGCCTTTATTGTTTGTAATATGTCCAAAGCTGTTTTATAATCGGTTTTTTGGGCAAAAGAATACCTCGCCAACCATAAAAAAATAAAAATCAAATAAAATTTCATGACTTGTGAATTTTTTGTGTTTATGTGGCATCAAAGATAAAAAAAATAAAGATAAAATTTATGATTAATATCTATAAAAGTAAATTCCATCAACATTCACCTGCCGGAAATCAACTATTTCCCCCTGCCGAGCATTACTATCAACAAAGTGTAAAATAGAATTTTTATATCCACGGCTATGGACATATTTTCCAGATATAGGATATCGTATTTGAGGCGCTCAATCATCTCGTCAACATTTTCGGCATAGCCGAATTTCACTTGACCCCAAGATGTTATGCCGGGTTTTATCTTCAAAAGCAGTTTATAGTGCGGTGCTTTTTTCACTATTTGGTCTATAAAATATTGCCTTTCGGGACGGTAGCCCACCAACGACATATCACCTTTGAGCACGGTATAAAACTGCGGGATTTCATCGAGGCGCACCTTACGCATAAAGCGCCCGAAAGGAGTGATACGCGGGTCGTTTTCCGACGATAATCTGGGCACATCATTTTCGGCATTTTGATACATCGACCTGAATTTCACCATTTTAAAGGGCTTGCCGTTGATTCCGATACGCTCGTGAGAGTAAAAAACAGGTCCTTTGGAGGTAAGCCATACACCCAAGATGGTAAAGATAAAAACAGGCGAGAGAACAATAAGAGCGATGATAGATATCACAATGTCCATCAGCCTTTTTACCACAATCTGCCAATTGGGCATTATCTCGGGGAAAATTTGAATGAGCGGAGCCTGAAAAATGGCCGTCATCTTAACCATGCCCAACAAAATATCACGCATGTCGGGAATGATTTTTATGATAAGGTTCGAGCCGTTTAAGGTGGTTATAATAGAGCGGATAAACTCATGCTCCGAAGGGTCGATGGCTATGATTACCTCTTCCACGCCATACTTTTTCACCACGTCATTCACATCTTTATAGTGTCCCAAATGCGGTAAATATTCGCTTAACATATAAGAGTCGGACTCTTTAACATTCACAAAACCAATGAATTTATTACCCAAGGAGCGAAAGTTGCTCTCCATTTCTTCGTACATCTTAGTGGCGCGACCGTTGCCTCCTATCACCAATGTATTGAAACCTATGATGCGATTGTGAATTTTATAGGCCGTAACGGAAGTTAGGATAAAACGGAAAAGAGCCGTAAAGCCGAAATGCAACACAAAAAGCACCAGCATATATTTGAAAAGCTGATAATTGGATTTTACCAAATCGTCGATTATCAAAACAAAAAACAGCACCGTAACGCCTATAATCGTCGCTCCGAGGGTTTGTCCTATTTCTTTAAGACGCGACTTGTGGTATATACGCCTGTAGCTGCCCAAAATCGTGTAAAACAAAACCCACGCAAGAGGTATAAGGCTTATACCGAATATAAAATTTCTATCATGTAAGACGCTGTCCCACAAATCGATATCGGGGGAATAAGAATATTTGCGATAGGCAAAAAACAAGCTCCATGCAATAAGGGCCGCGATATAATCGGCAACAACATATTTTATGGTCTGCAATGTTTTGTTCATAGCCTAAAAGTGAATTAGTTTAATGTTATCCAAAAAGATATCGGTTTGGTTAAGCTCCGAAGGTAATTCGGCCTTGAAAAACACTTTGAAATTCTCGGCGTTGGAATATCTGTTTACCAATTTGGTGAAATTTACATAGAGTTTTTTCCAGTGGTCACCCGGATTTACAAAAAGATATTCCTCCTTGGAGACAGTGCCTCCGGGCAAGTTGAAAAACAAGCCTATGGTCACTATCGTGCCCGTATTTTTAATGTTGATTTCCATCAACATACCGCTTTTGTTCTTTGGCAAATCGAAAGAAGTAACCGTGGCGCCCGTGAAGTTGCGATGAGCCACGTCGAGATGTATCATGCCCGAGTAATCGCCCTCATAAACATCATTTTTCGATTTGTAGATATTGGTGGAGCTTCCGGGCAGAGAATCAATGGAAATGCCGCTACCCTCAAAGCCCTCC
>JALSPS010000026.1 GCA_026985835.1 Candidatus Kaiserbacteria bacterium | reverse complement strand
TGAATATGCTTTTGGGGCAATTTGGGCAATTGCGAATATACTTGTTGGGCTTGGTGCGCTTATTGCGCACAGAATTAACGCAAAATTTAATTTCTTTAAATTATTTTTGTTTTTTACATTTACTCCGTTTTTATTATATTTCACACTCGCAACCCTGTTTCATTTGAATGTTAATTTTATTTTTATGGTTATATTTTCATTGCTTTTTTGGATTTTTAGAGGAATATATAATCCAATTTTTAAAGATTATATAAACAAAGAAGTCAGCTCAGAGGTACGCGCAACAACACTTTCTGCCCAATCATTTTTTAATAGCCTCGCTTTTGTAATTTTTTCTCCATTTGTGGGATTTTTGAGTGATTACACATCTTATGATGTAACATTTTTTATAGTCGGTTTATTATTTTCAGGTATTTTGTTATTGTTGTTTTTATTTTTGGCTCCGAAGTTATCCACAGCATATGATTTACGGCATAAAAAATAGATTATTATAAATATATTATAAGTTAAAATAGTTTTATGGATTTACAAACAACTCTTTTTATTTTGGATATTGTTTTGGGCGCCGGTACCGCTTATGCATGGTATCAATTTTATAATGTTTGGCATAATAAATGTGATACTTGTAGTGTTGATTTGCATATGTCTCCGTTTCGTTCCAAGTGTTTTGTGGGAGCTGTATTTTTTACGGTTGCATTTGTGATGGCGCTATATGCGACTTTTGGAGCTTGATTTGAATAAAAGCCCGCGAGCGCTTCGCGCTCGCGGGCTTTTATTGTATACTCACACAATGAAGCAAAGATTCAAATTACATTCAAAATATAAGCCTGCCGGAGATCAGCCAAGCGCGATAAAAAAACTGGTAAATGGGATTGAAGAGAAAAAACACTTTTTAACATTACTTGGCGCAACGGGAACGGGAAAAACATTTACGATAGCAAATGTTGTTGAGCAAATTCAAAAACCCACCCTTGTGATTGCGCACAACAAAACTCTCGCCGCGCAACTTGCCGGAGAGTTTCAGCAATTTTTCCCTGAAAATGCCGTACACTATTTTGTTTCCTATTATGATTATTATCAACCGGAGGCGTATATAAGCGCAACTGATACATTTATAGAAAAGGAAGCAATGATAAACAAAGAAATTGATCGTTTGCGTCATGCAGCTACGCAATCTCTTTTAACTCGCGATGATGTCTTAATCGTAGCATCAGTTTCTGCAATTTACGGTATTGGAAATCCGTCTGAATACGCAAAAGCTGTAATTTCTCTCTCTGTGGGTGATAGAATATCTCGCGCGGAACTCATAAGGAAATTCATATCACTGTATTTTGAAAGAACAAATGCGGATTTGGAACCTGGCAAAATTCGCGCAACAGGATCTTTTTTAGAAGTGCATCCGGCGAATGAAGAATTTGTTTATAGAATAAAAATTATTGCATCACGCATCGCAAATATAGAAATTATAAATGCAATAACTCGTGAAGTTATGGAAGAAGTTAATTCTGTTGTAATTTTTCCGGCAAAGCACTTTGTAACATCTCAAGAAGATGTTAATCGCGCTATTGAAGCAATTAAAGTAGAATTAAAAAATAGAGTTTTGGAATTAAAAAAAGCAGGTAAAGAACTTGAAGCGCAGCGACTTTTGCGAAGAACGAATTATGATCTGGCTCTTATCCGTGAAGTCGGATATTGCAACGGTATTGAAAATTATTCAAGACACTTTGATGGTCGCTTGGCGGGAGAACCACCACACACTCTTCTTTCATATTTTAAACGGTTTTCAAACTCATCTGAGTATGGAAGAGATTTTTTGACAGTCATTGATGAATCACATGTTACATTACCGCAAATCTCCGGTATGTATGCCGGAGATTTAGCGCGTAAAAATAATCTTGTTGAATATGGTTTTCGTTTGCCAAGCGCGCGAGATAACAGACCGCTTAGAATAGAAGAGTTTTTAGAACAAACAGAACAAATTATATTTGTTTCAGCGACACCGGGAGAGTTTGAAAAAGAAAATGGCGTGGTTATTGAGCAAATCATTCGTCCAACAGGATTGGTTGATCCGGAAATAATTGTAAGACCGATTGTTGGCAAGGGAGGATACCCGGGTCAAATTAAAGATTTTATAAAAGAAACGGAGAAGGTTGTAAAATCCGGCGCCCGCGTTTTGGTAACAACATTAACAAAAAAAATGGCGGAAGATCTATCAGAATTCTTAACGGAAAAAGGAATACGGGCGGAATATATTCATAGCGAGATAAAAACATTTGAAAGAGTTGAGATAATGAGAGATTTTCGCAGAGGTGAGTTTGATGTTTTGGTGGGGGTAAATTTATTGCGAGAAGGGTTGGATTTACCGGAGGTGGAGCTTGTTGCAATTTTGGATGCTGATAAAGAGGGTTTTTTGAGAAGTGAAACTTCTCTTATTCAAACAATTGGACGCGCCGCGCGGAATGTCTCCGGAAAAGTGATTTTGTACGCCGATATAATTACAAAGTCAATGAAGTCAGCAATAAACGAAACAAACCGTAGAAGAAAAATTCAAAATGCATACAACAAAAAACACAATATAACTCCCAGAACAATTAAAAAAGAAATATATGATGTAGGTGAAGGTCTCGCGCTTTCAAGAGATAAGACAATAAAGAAACTCGTTGCGCTTGACACTTCGGTAATTACAAAAAAATCAGAACTTAAGAAATTGATAAAAGATAAGCGAATTGATATGAAAGAAGCCGCAAAAAATTTAGATTTTGAAACAGCCGCGCTTTTGCGTGATGAAATTTACGAACTGGAATTAAAACTGAAAACTTAAAGTTTTATTTCGCAATTTGCCGAAGGCAAATTGCGAATCAATCTCTTTGGCTTATCCACAATTTAGTGATTGAGCAAATGAAAAAATTGGTTAAAATAAAACTGTTATGAAATTTTTGCGCAATGTAGTAGTAGTTGCTTTTGTTTTTAGTGTTTTTCCAATTTCTGCAAATGCATTTGATTTTTCTCAGTTGGCTACAGTGCAAACAACTCTAAACAACAACTTTGATAACATTGCGGTAAAGTTTTATTGTTTTGTTAATGATGGTTTGCTTGGTTTAAACTCTTGCAAACCAAAACAAAAAAAGCAACTCAGATCTAAAAAAACACCAATAAAAACACCAATAAAAAAACAATCTTCTCTTGAAAATATAATTGGAAAACCGGCTTTCAAACCGAGTATTCGGGAAGAAAAGAAGCCAATTTACACAACAGTAAACAAAATAACTCAGCCAGTAATAGAGCGCATATATCACACAAAAGAAATAGTCAAGCAGTCCGGATTAACAAGAGCAGAGTTTGAGCAAAATTTAAATAAACTAAGGCAAGAATTGTATTCATCTCAATCAGTTGCGCAGGCTCCGATTTATCAGGCTATTGCTCTTACAAATAAGATAGATAATTTATCAGGTGTGACAATAAATACCTCAACAATATCCGGCACTCCAATTTCAGGAAGCACTGGCTCCTTTACAACACTTTCTGTTAGTGGTGACACAACACTTGCCGGAAACCTTACGGTTTCCGGCACAACACTCCTTAATGGTTCAACCACCATAACCAATCTTATTGCGCCTAATTCAATAATTGGCAATGCTACTACCACGGGTGATAGCCATACCGGTGGCAGTCAAACGATTGCAGGCGACCTCTGTAAACCCCCACATACATATGAGGCTCTTTAAAAAAGAGTCATGAAGATTTCAACATTTAAAAGGGATAAAAGGGTCCGGAGTTTTGTATGAAAATGCATACCATTATGCATATATGATACAAAAAGAAGGAATACAAAGAGCCAAAATACTCACCTTTTGGCAAAAGTATGGATTACAAGCAACAAAAGATGCATTTAATATATCTAGACCAACACTGTATCGTTGAAAGAAAGCTCTTGAAGACAGCAAAGGTAAGCTTGATGCACTTAACAATAAAAGCAGAGCATCAAAGAAGCGTAACAAGCGAGTGGTTGATTACAGAATAGAAGAATACATAGTACAGATGCGAAAGAAACACCCACGCAGATGAGTGCGCACATTGAACGCTTTAATGGAACTATACAGCGTGAGTTTGCTGATATGCATCTTGGCTTGCTTTCAGTTGATATTGAAGCATTTCAAGAGAAGTTGCAC
>JALSPS010000025.1 GCA_026985835.1 Candidatus Kaiserbacteria bacterium | reverse complement strand
GCAAGACTGCGCGTTTACTCCTGGCGCAAACAAAAATCCAAATGATGTTGCAATCAGAAACACTATAAGAGATTTTCTCATTTTCTCCTCCTTGGTTGTGTTATCTAAGTAAAATAATATGTATAATTTTGAAAAAGTCCAGTTATTTGGCAACGGCGTAAGCATCTTCCAGTTTAACAGAAAGCAATCTGGAAATACCATCAGCTCCCATTGTTATTCCATATAAATTATGCGCAGCAGACATTGTTTCTCTATTGTGGGTTATTAAAATAAGCTGGCTCTTTTTAGAAAGTTCTCGCACCATATCCGCGTACCTTTTTGAATTTGCTTCATCAAGAGCAGCATCTGTTTCGTCTAAAATGATAAATGGTGGCGGGTTAACGGCACTCATAGCAAAAATAAGAGCAATTGAAACCAAGGCTCTTTCTCCACCTGAGAGAGCGTCCAAAGAAGACACTTTTTTCCTTGGCAAGCGCGCCATTATTTCTACACCAAACTCATTTTCACTTTCTTGTTCATCTTGATTTTTATTTGATACTTTAACCAATTTCAATTCAGCATTTCCACCTCTAAACAATACATTAAAAAAATTATTAAATTCATTGTTTATATCTTTTATTCCGCTTGTAAATCTTTTCTCTAATTCATCTTCAAGAGAAATAATGAGCTCTTCTAGCTTTTTATCGCTCTTTTTTAAATCTTCAAGTTCATTATTTAAAAATTCAATCTTTTCGTTAATGGCATTAAATTCATCAATTATTTCGTCATCAATATGCCCTATTTGATCCAGGCGAATTCGCAATCTCTCTATATCTTGTCGTAGTGATGATTGATATTCACGATTTTTTTCTTCCGGTTTAAAATCATCAATATATCTCGCCTCTTTTCCGAGAAATTCAACTGCATATTGTATGTATTCATCAAGTGATGATTTTAAGTCATCAATTTTTCTGCGTTCATATTCTATATCTTTCAAAATTGATTCTTGATCTTTAATTTTTGTTGAAATTCGCAAAAGTTCAAGTTCTCGCTTTTCATCGGTTTTTTCAAAATTATGCAATTTTTCCGTTGCTTTAATAATTTCGTTCTCTTTGTTTTGTAATTCATCAGACAAAGATGTCATAAGATTCCTGAGATCTTCAATCTCTTGTGTTAAAAGAGATAATTGTTTTGTATTTGTTGTATTTTTAGCTTTATCGGTATTTGAAAAATTATCTTCAAGCTCACTAAGTATATTTGTAATTTCGGTTTCTACACCGGCGATAAATTCAAGAATATCAAAGCCTTTTTTATGTGCCATATTACTTAGTTTTTGTAAAATAGAGTCAAAGATTTTTTTAACTTTCGGCAATGGAACAAATATGTCTTTATTTTGACTAGCCCTCTCATTAGATGATTTAATAACCTCAATCATTCCCTCTTTTTTTCCTACATCAGCTATAATCTTTTGGATTTTTTCTTTCAAAAGTGAGGTGTCATTTTTAAGAATTTCAATATGAGATAATAGTTCACTCTTAGAGTTTTCTTGTTTTTCCGAAGATGAATCTTGATTAAGAATTTGTTCGTATTCTTTTTTTAAATGCTCTATTTTTTGAGTCGGTTCTTTTAGGGCTTCTTGAATTTCAAACTCCCTTTCTTTAATAAAAATACGCTCGCGAGCTATAAATTCAATCAATTTATTTTTTAATTCATTTTCCAATATCTGTTTCTGTTCTTTCTTTTCAACTTCTCGTTTAAGAAATTTTAATCTGGGCATTAGTTCGCGTTGCTTAATCCCGACCTCACGCATATTTTCTCGCGTTTTTTGAAGCTTGCGTTCACTTTCAATTTTTTTATACTGATAAACTCTCAAACCCAGTGCCTCCTCAAGCATAAGTTTTCGTGTTTTTGGAGTTGAGTTCAAAATTCTATCCGCTTCACCCTGAGAGATTATATGATGTCCGGAAGCTCCTATGTTCGCCCCGGCAAGGAGTGTAATAATATCTTTTAATCGCACTTTTGAGCCATTTAGAAAATACTCATTTAAACCATCTCTATGCACAACCCTTTCAATAATAACTTCATCATAATCAATGTCTAAAAATTTACGCGAGTTATCAAAATGAATTGCCACCGAAGCTCTATTTGCACGCGGGACAACATCAGATCCTCCCCATATTAAATCTTCGCCTTTTTTTCCACGCATATTTTTGATTGATTGTTCTCCAAGCGCAAAACGAAAAGCTTCCGCTGTATTACTCTTTCCGGAACCATTCGGACCAACAATTGCAACAATTGGCGTGTCAATATCTATAACACTCTTTTTTGCAAAAGATTTAAAACCGGACAATTTAATCGTTTTCAAAGCCATCGCAAATAATTGTAACAAATAAAGTGGAAATGTTAATGTAACGTTATTCAGAGTGAAAATTATTGATGTCTTTATAGAAACAGTTCAGTAAAATTATTCGTTGCAAAATTTTATATGCCCGCAAGTTGCTTCGCAACTTGCGGGCATAACAATCTACCACCCCTTATTTTCAAGACCTTTGCGCGCAGCGGACTGCTCCGCTTCTTGCTTACTTTTACCGGAACCGAGCGCGACTTGTTCATTTCCAACTAAAACGGCAACTATAAATTTTTTATCATGATCCGGACCTGATTCGTCAACCAATTTGTATGTTGGTGTTATGCCGTGTACTTCTTGCGCTTTCTCTTGAAAATGACTTTTCGCATCTTGCCAAAGCCTGTTTTTGACAATATCATCAACTTTGTAATAAACATTTTTTGCAATGAACTCCTCTGCCACATCATATCCTTGATCCAAATAAATAGCCCCTATAAGAGCCTCGAAGGCATTTGCCAAAATATACATTCGCGCGCGCCCGGTATCTTTTGATTCTCCGCGAGAAAGGAGTAAGAAGTCATTCATACCCAATTTTTGCGCCGCGTCGCTATTACTCGTTGTATTCACAAGCGCGGAGCGATAAGCTGTTAACTCACCCTCCGGGGTTTTTGGATATTTTTCAAATAAAAAATCTGTAACGGCAAGCTCAAGAACCGCATCTCCCAAAAACTCCAAGCGTTCATTATGCTCCATCCCGCTATGCTTATGTTCATTTATCCAAGAGCGGTGTGTAAACGCAACTTTTAGAAGTTTTTTATCATTAAATTCAATCCCTATTTTTTGTTCAAATTCTTTTAAGTCTCTTTGCATATTAATCTATTTTTTTAGAAGCAAGTATATTGATTGCGTTTGTAATAATCGGCAACATATCATCATAAAAATTCAAATCAACAATATCAATAACCTTAAACCAAGCTGCGTCATCTAATCCTCCGTCTTTTTTTACAGTCAAATCTTTGTAATCAGACTTAACCAAGAAAAATATGGTGTGACGCTTCTTCTTTGCGGAGGCATCTTCAGAATCGCTATCAGTTGCAAGGTATTCATTTTCTCCAATTTGTTCTTCAATGGTAACATTACTCAATCCGAGCTCTTCTTTCACTTTTCTTTTTACTCCACTATTCAAATCCTCTCCATCTTGAAGTTTGCCTTTTGAAAGAGTCCAATGTCCAAATATATCATGCACGAGCGCAACAAAAATCTCGCCTTTTTCAACAGCATAAACAACCGCTCCGACCAGCTCCTCGGTTTTTGTTAATGTTTGCTCGGCTTTTTTTGTTTTTGAATTATCTGATTTATCATCGGTAGATTTTACATCGTTTTTCATTTCTTTGTACACAGCGCCTAAAACTCCGTTAATAAACCTACCACTAGATTCCCCTCCAAATTCTTTTGCAAGTTCAATAGCTTCGTTTATGGCAACTTTTGGAGGTACTTGCTCAGGATCAGAGTATAAAAGTTCGGCTAAACCTATACGCAATATATTTCTATCCACCACAGCTATTTTGTCAATAGGCCACTCTGGCGCAGTTTTTGAGATAATTTGGTCTATTTCATTTTTCTTGGCAAGCACTAAATCAAATAATTTCTTCATAAACGGAAATATCGCCTGTTCCGGAGCAAATTCCGCAACATTTCTCAAAAGTGCATCTTCCGGAGTTTCAGAGTCGCGCAATCCAGTATCAACCTCAAACAGAGATTGTAATACTACGCTTCTTGCTATGTGTCTATTCGCCATAAAGAACTAATTGTTATCTACTAATGTCAATTAGTATAACAAGATTACGAGCTCTGGCAAGTTTGCA
>JALSPS010000024.1 GCA_026985835.1 Candidatus Kaiserbacteria bacterium | reverse complement strand
AAAATAGCAAGTGAGCTTTATAGACCCCATACTGAGAGAACAATTTATTTATTAGATGAACCGACTGTCGGACTTCACTACGACGATGTGGCAAAGCTTATTGAAATACTGCAAGAGCTCGTGCGTCGTGGCAATACCGTTATCGTCATTGAGCATAACTTAGATTTAATAAAAAATGCAGATTATATTTTAGATTTCGGTCCTGAAGGAGGAGTGGGTGGTGGAAAAATTGTTGCAAAAGGTACGCCTGAGGAAGTGGCAGAGACAAACACCCACACCGGGCGCTACCTTAAAAAAGTGCTGAAAAAGAACTAAAAGACTCCTGTTTGCAACTGTTATGTTGCGCAAGTCTTGCTTACGGTTTTTCAACCTGTTACTGTTGCTATATGCAAAAGAGTGATTTTGAAAGAATGACATTGCCAAAAAGTCCGGGTGTGTATTTTTTTCGTGATGGACGAAGGCGGATTTTGTATATCGGTAAGGCGACAAATTTACGCGCCCGGGTGCGTTCATATTTTGCAAAAGACATTCGCGAAAGTAGGGGAGCGTTAATTGAAAAAATGGTAAACGACGCAAAGACACTAGACTGGCAAGAAACAGACTCGGTGCTTGAGGCACTTATCCTTGAAGCAAACTTAATTAAAAAATATCAGCCACCGGCAAATACCGACAACAAGGACAACAAAAGTTTTAATTATTTGGTAATTACACAGGAAGATTTTCCGCGTGTGCTTATTGTGCGAGGAAGAGAGCTTTTTACCAAATGGAGCGATGCTGATATTAAATATCTTTTTGGGCCCTTTCCGCAAGGAGGTGTGCTTAAAGATGCGCTTAAAATTGTGCGGAAGATTTTTCCGTTTCGGGATAGGTGCGCGCCGGCTTCGCCGGCGCGCGCAAAATCAAAGCCAAACGCCGTTGCACGCACGAAAAACAAGCCCTGCTTTAACGCGCAAATCGGTTTATGCCCCGGTGTATGTTCTGGCGCAATTTCAAAAAGAGAGTATGCACGCATTATGCGCAATATCGTTTTGTTTTTTAAAGGCAAAAAGAGCAAGCTCATTACCCAACTCCGCAAAGAAATGCAAATCCGCGCGCAAAAAGAAGCGTTTGAGCAGGCGGCAACATTGCGCAATCAAATTTTTGCGCTTGAACATATCAACGATGCGCACCTTATTGGTGAGGCGTTTAGAGCGTCATCCGGTGGGAATGTATTTTCTCGCATTGAGGCATACGATGTGGCGCATATTTCTGAAACGGCACGCGTTGGTGTGATGGTTGTACTTGAAGATGGTGAGCCGGCAAAAAGAGAGTATCGTAAATTTATCATTCAGACAAAAGCGCAAGGCGACACCGCGGCGCTCTATGAAATTATGACGCGTCGTTTTGATAATGAGTGGCAACTGCCAAAACTTATTGTGGTAGATGGAGGCACAGCGCAGATAAATGTTGCAAAAAGAGTGCTCAAAGAGCACGGCTATGAAATACAGGTGGTAGGTGTGGTGAAAGATGATAAACACCGCCCCAAAGAAATTCGTGGCAACAGAATGATTACACGCACCTACGAAAAACAAATTTTGCTTGCAAACGCCGAAGCGCATCGTTTCGCTATTAAATTTCATAGAAATAAGCTCAGAAAAAAACTATTAAATAATTCAATATAAAATAAACTATTGAAAATTTTATTTTTCGGGTGTAATATATTTTTGTTATTAGAATCTAATTATTAGTTAACATTTTATTATGAACAATAAAATAATCATTGGAATTTTAGGACTCCTTGTTTTGGGAGGGTTTGCGTTTATGCTTACCGGACACAATGCCGTAAAAGGAAAAAAAGAAGCGGCAAACATAGCAAGTTTAAACCCTGACGCGGGTGTTAAGTGTAAATATACTGTAGCTGTTTTGGGAGATAATACACAGAATTCAACATTATATATTTACAAAAATCATTTTCGTTATGACACAAATCTTTCTAAAGAAACGCAAGGCCAAAAAGATTTGCATATGATTGATGATGGTGAGTATAGTTATATATGGGGAAAGGGTATTATCGGAGGCCTTGGCGCAGGGAAAGGATTTAAAATGAAAAGTACTCGCAATGAGAATGCAGATGAAAATGGTATTGCTCCCGATATAGATATAGAAGCGCTGAAAAAGAATAACTTTAAAGCCCCAGGAATGGAATGTGAGCCGTGGAATCCGGATATGGATATGTTTAAGGCGCCTAATAATTTAACATTTATGGATATGGATAAATTTATGGGTGGCGGTATGATGAATGTTGGAGGAGTTGGTATGCAAAACACTTGCGATGCTTGCGATATGATACCGGATGCGAAAGCAAAAGCGGAATGTAAAAAAAGTTGTAAGGATGATAATAAGTAAATCTGTTTTATAAACACCCCCGCGAAGGATTCGCCTTCGCGGGGGTGTTTTAGTGTAATTTTATGTTAAAATCATAAGATGTTAAAAACAGCGGAAAGTGTAAGTCCAAAACATCCTGATAAGGTTTGTGATAGAATTGCCGATGCGATTTTAGATGAGTGTTTGCGTCAAGATAAGGATACAAGAAGCGCAATAGAGGTTTTAGGTGGGCATGGCAGTGTCGTTGTGATAGGAGAATTGCAGACCAAAGGATATGTGAATATTCGCTCAGTCGTTCATTCTGTTTTGGGAGATGATTCTTACGGAGTTTTAACAAACATAGCAAGACAATCTCCGGAAATTGCTCAAGGCGTAGACATAGGTGGAGCCGGCGATCAAGGCGTAATGATAGGGTATGCTTGTAATGAAAACGAGGAGTTTATACCTCAAGAATATTATCTTGCTCGTAAATTAAATCGGTTTTTATATAAACAAAATCCTCAAGATGGTAAAACTCAAATAACGATAAATAAATATGGTGAAATTGAAGCGCTTGTTGCCAGTTGGGCAAACACAAAGCGCTCGGATTTGCATTCGCTTGTATTAGACTGGTTAAATAAGAATTCTTTAAAAGAACCGGCAACTCTTTATTTGAATCCGGCCGGTGATTGGAGTATAAGTGGTTTTGATGCCGATACCGGGCTTTCCGGCAGAAAAATCGTTATTGATAATTATGGTCCCCGTGTACCTATTGGAGGAGGTTCATTTTCAGGAAAGGATGGAACAAAGGTTGATAGAAGTGGAGCTTATAAAGCGAGACAAACTGCAGTAAAGTTACTCAAAGAACATAATGCAAAGGAAGTGTTTGTGAGAGTTGGTTATGCAATAGGAGAAAAATACCCGGTTGAATTATCGGCAATTATTGATGGCGAGTATAAGTCCTTGATAGATTTAAAAGAAGAATTTACACCGGAAAATATAATAAATACCTTAAAATTACAAGATTCTAAATTTGAAAAAACGGCAGAATATGGACATTTTGGAAATGGATTTACTTGGGGGTAGTTTGTTAAGCCCGCAAAGGCGAAGCCTTTGCGGGCTTAAAAATCTTGCCACTGTAGTATTTTGTGTTAGCATAAAACTATGACTAAGAAACGATACGGAAAACTTGTTCGTGATAAAATTCCACAGATTATTCGTGATAAGGGTGATATTCCAAATACTCGCGTAATGGAAAAAGATGAGTTTAGGCGAGAGCTTCTGTATAAATTGGTTGAAGAATCAGAAGAGGCGCGTAAAGCGCTTTATTATGACGATAAGTTACCTCTTGAAGAAGAGCTTGCGGATGTGCTGGAAGTGTTTTATGCTATTATAGAGGAGTTCGAGTTAGATGAGGCGATTATTGAAAAGCTCAGGCAAAAAAAGCTTGAATCAAATGGAGGTTTTGAGAATAAAATATTTTTAGAATCAGTAATTATGAATTAATTATAAGTTAATAAAATTATTATGACATTTTTAATTGTAGGGGGAATTATATTAGCGGGAGCATTGTGGTTGATGCTTTCTTATAACTCGCTTGTTACATTAAAAAATCGCACAAAAGAAGCATGGGCGGATATTGATGTACAACTAAAGCGTCGTTATGATTTGATACCAAATCTTATGAATACGGTTAAGGGATACGCCGCGCATGAAAAAGAAGTATTACAAAAACTTACAGAAGCAAGGGCCAATATGGCAAGCGCGCAAAATCCTGAAGATTATGCAAATGCCGACAATATGCTTTCAGGCGCTTTGAAGAGTCTTTTTGCCGTTGCTGAGAATTATCCTGATTTAAAAGCAAATCAAAATTTTCTCGAGTTACAAAAGCAGCTTGAAGATACTGAAAACAAAATTCAATCTGCGAGACGCTTTTATAATGGC
>JALSPS010000023.1 GCA_026985835.1 Candidatus Kaiserbacteria bacterium | reverse complement strand
TGTTACACATATTCCTGTGTGAATTAGGGTAACTACTATTTTATCTATACAAGGGTGGTTGGGGAATTTTTGTTATCTATAACGAAAAACTTGAATAAACCAATGATTTATGTTAGTCTTTCGGGCATGAGCGAAGAAAAAAATAAAGAGCAAACAAACGAGAACGAGCATATTTATGAGCTTGGTTTTCATATAGTACCAACCCTAACAGAGGATGAAGCAGAAAAGGCAGTTAATTTTTTGCGTGAGCAGATTGTGGCTTTTGGAGGCTCTTTAATTACAGAAGGAACAATGGAATTGATAGATTTAGCATACACAATGAGTATAAATGAAGGAGGTAAGCATTCATATTATGATAGAGCATACTTTGGTTGGATAAAGTTTGAAATGAATTCTGAAAAATTACCTCTTTTTAAAGAAGATGTTCTTGATATAGATAAAAATTTAATTCGTTATATTTTAATAAAAACCGTACGCGAAGAAACGAGAGCTCAATTAAAAGAAGAAACACTCAAAACTCTGGATGAGGTTAAAACAAAAGATATTATTGCTCAAAAACCTGTTAAGGAAAAAACAAAAGAGCCGATTTCAGATGAGGATATAGACAAAGTGGTTGATGAACTTCTTGCAGAAGAAGCAACTGAAACAAAAGAGAAATAAACACTGCGAGTTTTTTGTGTTATACTTTAGTTACTTTATAGGATAAAATAAATTATGTATATAAATAAAGTTTTTTTGTATGGAAACCTTGGTCGTGATCCTGAGTTAAGAGCCTTGCCATCCGGTGCTAAAGTGGCAAGTTTCTCAATTGCAACCACTCGTGTTTATAAAGACAAAGATGGCAACAAGCAAGAACAAACCGACTGGCACAATATAGTGCTTTTTGGGCGCCAAGCTGAGATAGCTGAGCAATATCTCAAAAAAGGAAACGCAATTTTCGTAGAAGGAAGAATGCAAACGCGTAGTTGGGAAGATAAGGATGGAAAGAAGCAATATAGAACAGAGGTGGTTGCAGACAGATTTCAGTTTGGAACATCTTCCGGCGGTTCTTCTGCTTCTTCAAATGTACCTGATGATAATGCGCAAAATCAGGGCTCAGAGCAATCAATTGAATATCCGCAAGAAGAAATTAATCCAGATGACATACCATTTTAGAAAAAATTGCAAAAATCTCAAGAAAATGTATAGTAATGGAGCAATGTGTTAGCTTGGTCGAGCTAACATCGAGAAATCGAACCATCATTGCATAAAATAAAAGTGATTATGTTGGATTTTTTTACAAAAAATAATATAAAGTATATTGACTATAAGGATACAGAAATTTTGAAAAGATTTTTAAATCCCAATGGTCGTATTAAACCGAGAAAGCAAACCGGGCTTTCCGCAAAGCATCAGCGTGATGTCGCGAAAGCGATAAAGAGAGCGAGATATATGGGACTTATCCCATATATTATGCATAAGTAATTTAAGTTTAATAAAGTCAGATTAAACACCGAGGCAACACATTGTCTCGGTGTTTATATAATTTTAATTATTTGCAACTCTATCAAGCAATTTGGCGTTTCCAATTACCAGATATACATAGGATGCCGCATCATCTCCATAATTTGGAGCATTATTATTTTTGCGCTCAAATAGCACGATATCTGTAAAAAGTTCCAGGGGAGAGAGCGAACGAATACGCTCAAGTTCTTTTGTCGCGTTTAGAATTTTTTTCTCGTTTTCGTTCGGGGTACCTACAATCGCATATAAATTATCAACATATTGACCATAAGCGCGACACATTTTTTTTATCGGAGTATGGCCGGCATTAAAAGAATTTATAGTAAAGTATGCAAGAAGTTTATAAAAATCATCTTCATTTTGTAAAACAATTTTATCAGTAAGTTCTTTAACTGCGTTTTTAACATATTTCTTCATATTTTCTTTCAGATGCAAAAAGCCCATTTGTGGAGCTGTGAGTATGTCAGCTCGCGGATCTGGCATATCCTTGTTTGATTTGTATCTTGCAAAAAAATCTTCTAAAAAACTTGGATTATGCCTTGATATGTCATTAAAGGCTATGTCTGTTATTTGTGCAAGTCCAACCGCTCCTCCTTTTGATTCCGCAATTGGATTCATTGCGCTCTCTTGCGCTATGAGTCCCGGGAATAATCTCATTAAAATAAAATCAGTTTGTATTTCGGGGTTATTTTTATCTCTTTTTAAATAATCTTTTATATCTTTTACCACAACATTAAAAATATAATCAGGTAAAGTTTTATTTCCAATTTCAGCGCGTTTTGTCTTGAGTCGTTCTATTAGAATTTTATCTCTAGACTTTACATCTCGTATTGTATCAGTGAGGGTGTCTATGATTTTTGTATTTGGTTTTAGGTTGGATAATAAGTATTCTATTAGTTGTCTTGGCGATATTTCTCGCGCCTCCGCCTCAGTACTTTTTAATGGAAATTTACTAGCAACAAATCCGGCAATAGCTCCGATAAGTAGGTTGCGTCTCGTTATATAATCATCATTCTCTCCTTCAGTATTTCCAGTTTCGGGTTGTTCTTTTGTAAACTTCATTTTAATTTAAGCGCGCTCAACATATTCACGCGTTTGTGTATTTATGCGAATAATATCATCGACCTCTATAAAAAGTGGAGTCGTAACTTTGAGTCCGGTTTCGGTAATAACAACCTTATTTCCCCCGGCGCTTGTATTGCCTTTGATGTTTGGCGGAGCTTCAACAACTTTCAATTCAACCTTAATTGGAATTTTTATACCGATAATTTTATTATCAAACATCATAGCTGAGACAATATCATTTGGTCTTATAAAAAGTAATTTATCCGCAACGATTTCTTCTGATAATTCGGTTCTCTCAGATGGGTTATTCGGATCTGCAAAAACAACCTTTCCGCGATTCGCATAAATAAACTTCATATCACGAGATTCAAGTTCCGCCTCTTGAATTTTGTCAGCTTGAGTAAATGTTTTCTCAATGGTTGCGCCGGAAATTAAATTACGCAACTTAACAGTATTATGTGGTTTTTGTCGTTGTTTCTTTACAATACCGCTTGTCCAAACAATTTCACACGGAGATTTGTCTATTATGATAACCTTACCCGGTTTTAATTCGTTGTAGCTTAACATATTAATTTGACTCTTTTAGGGCTTTTTTAATCTCTTTTAATAATTGGTTTGCAATTTTTTTGTTTTCACGCAAAAATGTTCGCGCTGCGTCATACCCGCGACCAAGTTTCTCACTCTCATCTCCGTTTTCGGGGTTATAGCTATAAGAGGCTCCGGCTTTTGAAATAAGTCCAAATTTCTCACCAAGCGCCAAGAGTTCACCTTCTCGTGATATACCCTCATTATAAAGCAGGTCAAATTCCGCTATTCTAAATGGAGCTGCAACTTTATTTTTAACAATTTTAACTCTGTGGCGCCCGCCCATAACCTCGGTGCCTTTTTTTATTTGCGCAATCCTTCTTATATCAAGACGAACAGATGTGTAAAACTTTAACGCTTTTCCGCCTGGTGTAGTTTCAGGATTCCCGAACATAACGCCGATTTTCATTCTTATTTGATTTATAAAAATTACAACAGTTTTACTTTTTGCAGTAATGGCGGTGAGCTTACGCAAAGCTTGACTCATAAGACGCGCCTGCTTACCTACATGATGAGCGCCCATATCACCTTCAATTTCATCCTTTGGTGTAAGCGCCGCCACCGAATCAACAACAATCAAATCTATTTCCCCGCTTCGCACAAGACTTTCAACGATCTCAAGCGCTTGTTCTCCCGTATCAGGTTGAGAAACAAGAAGTTCATCTGTTTTTACTCCGATTCGTTTTGCGTATTCAGGGTCAAGTGCGTGTTCAGCATCTATAAAAGCGCAAACACCACTAGATTTTTGAGCTTCTGCGATTGCATGCAGACAAAGTGTTGTTTTTCCCGAGCTTTCCGGGCCAAAAATCTCAATAATTCTACCTCTTGGAAATCCTCCAATTCCAAGCGCCCAATCAACACCAATTGATCCCGTTGGAATAGCGTCAACATCAACATGCGCTTGTTCACCAAGTCGCATTATCGCATCATCTCCAAATTTACTTCTGATAGAGTCAATCGCAGACGCAGCTTTATTTAATTTGTCATCCTTGGATTTTGCAACATCTTTTTTTGCAGTTGCAGTTTTTTTATTTTTTGTTTTTTTCGTCATACGCTAATTATTATTATCTTTCTTATATATTACCATAATTTCCTTATTTTGTGTTTTTCCAAATTTATTTGTAGCTTTGAATGTAAAAGTATTAAGGCCTGGTATCAACAGTAATTTTTCAGTAAAGTTTCCATCTCTGTCAATTTTAATTGGGCGAC
>JALSPS010000022.1 GCA_026985835.1 Candidatus Kaiserbacteria bacterium | reverse complement strand
CTCCACCATAACGAGTTGTAGCTGAATTTGTAATATCCGCAACCTTGCTTTTAATATCCTCTGAGTATTCAGGAAATAATGGCATCGGCCAAACTCTTACTCCGGCTTGTTCTGATTTTTGAATTAAATCCGTATAATCATTTTCATTCTTTGCAAAAATAGCAGAAGAATGTTGTCCCAGAGCAACCATTGCGGCACCCGTAAGTGTTGCAATATCAATGATTTTTTCAGGTTTAAATTTTTCTTGAGCGTAAACAAGCGCATCAGCCAATAAGAGTCTACCCTCTGCATCTGTATGTCCGATTTCAATAAATGTTCCGTCTTTTGCCTTTACAATATCTCCATTTCTATACGCTTTTGACCCGATTGCATTTTCAGCGGTTGGAATTACAGCGATTATATTTTTCTTTACTCCCCGCTTTGCCAGAGCAACAAAAGTATAGAGCGCAACAGTTGCACCTGCCATATCCATATGCATATCAGTCATAAACTCTGCAGGTTTTAAACCGAGTCCTCCGGTGTCATACATAACCCCCTTGCCAACAAAAACAATAGGTTTTTGAGATTTTAATCCTCCGTTGTAATTTAAGACTAAAAGCTTTGGTTCGGTGTTTGATGCTTGCGCAACAGCTAAATACGCTCCCATTTTTTCTTTTTGTATTTCTTTCTTGCCTAAAATTTTCAACGATGTCTTTTTGATGGTTTTGATCTCTTTTTTGGCAAGACGAACAAAATCAAGCGAAGTCATATCTTTTGCAGGTGTGTTTATAACATCACGCGCGCGATTTACAATCTCAGCCATTTCAGAAGATTTTTTTAAAACATTAAATAATGTGGTGTCAATTTCAATAAAAAGATTTTTTATTCCAAGATAATCATCTTTCGGTTTTTGTTTATATTTTTTAAATTCATAAGCTGATAAAACAAATTCATATCCAATCGCATCTGCCAAATCCTTATCAGACATCTCTTTTGTAAATTTGACTGATTTTTTAAATTCATCAAATGAAAATAGAAAATCATCCATTTTATATTGAATGGCTTGACGAACGATTGAACGCAAAAATTTGCGCGTTGCAAAAGAGTCTAATTTCTCTTTTGGAACTTTTATATAAAACACTTTGCCATCAAATATATTTGTTTTTATATTTTTTGAAAAATTAACTTTTATTATTTTTTGTTTTTTCTTCGCTTTTATTATTTTCATTTTATTCTTTAGTATTTATAAATTTATCAATGCGTGTCATATCTCGTGGGAAAAGCGTTGCCTCTTTAACATTTTTAATTTGCATAATTTTTGCGGTCAAGCGCTCCAGACCCATTCCTATACCACCGTGTGGCGGGATGCCAAATTTAAAAGCTTGCAAATAAAATTCAAAGTCTTTTGGTGAGAGATTCCATTTTTCTATATTTTTAAGAAGCATTTTGTAGTCGTGAATTCTTTGCCCTCCCGTTGATATTTCAACCCCTCTAAAAAGCAAGTCAAAGCTCTTTGTGTATCCAGGCATATTTTCATCTTCATAAGTATAAAATGGTCGTTTTGATACAGGATAATGAGTTATAAATATAAAATCACTGTTTTTGTTTTCTTTTGCCCAAGAACACAAAAACCTCTCATCTTCCGGCTCAAGATCAGGCTCACTTCTGTTATCGCGACCGGTTTCTTTATAAATTAACTCTTGAGCTTCTTTTAAAGTCATAACCGGATATTTTTCTTCGGGCAATAAAATATCATCAATTTTGTTTTCATCAAATATATTCGTATGTTTTTGAGTAACGGATTTTATTATGTACCTTGTTACTTTTTCCAACATATCCATTATATCTCTATGGTCTTTTATAAAACCCATTTCAAAATCAAGCGATGTATATTCTGCCAAGTGGCGTGTTGTCGCATGTTTTTCTGCACGAAAAACTTTACCCGTTGCATAAACACGCTCAAAAACACCAACCATCACTTGCTTGTAAAGCTGAGGGCTTGTCGCCAAATATGCTTTGTTGTCTTTAAAGTACCCAAGCTCAAATACTCCGGCACCTCCTTCAGCATCTCCTCCAACTATAGCCGGCGCTTGAAATTCAATAAAATCTTCATTTTTAAGAGCTTCTCTAAATGCTGAAATTATTGTTGCTTGCACTTCAAATATATTGCGTACCGTATTTTTTCTAAGTGTGAGAGGAAGATGATCAAGATGTGTTTCTATATTCAAATCCGCATCCTTTTCAAACGGGAGTACATCAGCTAAAGATAAAATTTGCATACCTTGCGCTTCCAACTCAAGTTCTCCATTTATCTCATTTTTTTTCATTTTATCAGGACGCTCTTTTACCAAAGCGTCAAGTTCTATTACGGACTCTTCTTTGAGAGTTTGCGCTTGCGCAAATACTTTCTCATTCTCAGATTTTACAACAACCTGCGCGGAACCGGACCTGTCACGCAAAACTAAAAAAACAAGTTTTCCATGATCGCGAACAGCATCCACCCACGCCTTAACTTTTACCTCCTGTCCTATGTGATTTTTTAAATCTTTTATTAAAATTCTACTCATAATAATCAGTTAATAATAACTCCTAATTTTTTTCTAACATCCACCATCTTATTTGAAGCGATGTTTTTTGCAACTTCCGCCCCTTTTTCAAGAATATCTAATACTTCTGATTTATTTTTTTCTATCTCAAGGCGTCTATTGCGCAATGGGGTCAGGAATGTATTTATATCCTCCGCCAGTATTTCTTTTAGAATTTTGAACTGACCTGCATATTTTTCATAAATAGGTTTTAATTCGTCTTCATTTTTAAATAACTTATGAATAGTAAAAAGATTTTCCGGAAAAGAGCCGTCTGAATTTGTAACTACTCTTTTGGACAAATTCTCAATTTCTTCTTCCGTTGAAAAAAGCGGGATAGTGTTTTTATAACTTTTGCTCATCTTTTTGCCATCAATACCGGGAATGGTTTGAGTTGACTCAAGTATATATTCTTCCGGAAGATTGAATGTATCACCATATAAATTATTAAATCTTTGAGCCGTATCGCGCGCTATTTCTATATGTTGTTTTTGATCACGCCCGACCGGTACAACATCTGCATCATAAATTAAAATATCAGAAGACATCAAAATTGGATAATCAAAATCGCCAACCGAGATTTCTTTACCTTTTGCTTTTGCATCTTTATAAACATGAGCCCTCTCCAAAACAGGCATCGGCGTCAATGTGTTGAAAATCCATGCCAGCTCAGTATGTTCAGAAATTTTTGATTGTTGATAAAATATAACTTTCTGTGGATCAAGTCCGATTGCCAAATAATCAATTGCCAAATTTAATATATTATTTGTAAGTTCTTCAGGATTCTTTGCGGTATTAAGAGCATGATAATCTGCGATAAAAACAAAAACACTTTCAAAACTATCCTGCAATTCAACAAACTGGCGCATAGCGCCAAAATAATTTCCGATATGAGGTCTGCCGGTTGGTTTTATGCCGGAGAGCATTCGCTTATTCATTTTTTTTGTCATAATGACATTCTAGCAAAAATATATTAAAAACAAAGTGTGAGCTTGTTTTTTTGAGTTGATTATAAATAAATGATTTTAACCAATTTCAAATCAGTATATGTGTATTTCTCGTTAAGGTATTCAAAAACTTTTTTTAGTTTTGTTGTTTGTAAATTTATAAAAGCGTCTTTAATTTTTTGAATGTCCTTTTTGTTTAATGCAACAAATTTTTTCACACTCTCAGGGTTTAATTCACCTGAAAGAATGAGTTTTTCAATATGCTTTATAATTGTATCTTCACTCAAATCCCTAGATTGCGCGAGCTCTTGAATTGAATTTGAATTATCAATATGTTTCAGTGTTTTTTGATATGTATTTAACCTCTCAACTTCTTGAGGTTTAATCGTGCCCGCTTTGGATATAAACTCTTTTTTTAATGCAGAGATTTTTGTATCTGAAAATTTTTCAATAACATTTTCCCAATATGATGATTGTTCTTGAAATTTATTATCTTCGTTTCTGACTTCAGGTGCTAATTCTAATGCTCGCTTATTAAACCCAAGTAAAAATAAATTTTCCAGAGACTTTAACCTGGATAAAGCAACATATCCTTGACCGGGAGTAAATGTTTTTGACAAATCCATAACTGCGCCGTCAAGAGTCATTCCTTGACTTTTATGAATTGTTATCGCCCAAGCAAGCCTGAGTGGAAATTGCTCAACAAATGCCAGCTCTTTTCCCGAGTCGTCTATTATGCTCCATTTTTCTCTCTCAGCGGTTATGATTTTTCCATCATTTGTCTTTACAATCGGATTGCCGGCGCGAGCAAAATCCACTATCTCGCCAAGAGTTCCATTTACATAACTTCCAAGCGGATCATTTTTAACAAACATAACTACCGCCCCTTGCT
>JALSPS010000021.1 GCA_026985835.1 Candidatus Kaiserbacteria bacterium | reverse complement strand
AAGCGCTTTCAAAATATGGCATTACATTGCGTAGTTAAAAATTATTATGAGACACCACAAGAAAGGAAGAAAATTTGGTAGAGAAAGAAAGGTAAGAGTTGCGCTTATGCGTTCTCTTGCGCGTTCTCTTATTTTAAATGGGCGAATAACAACATCTGTTGCAAAAGCAAAAGAGTTACGCCCATATGTGGAAAAGCTTATTACGCTTGCCGGTAAAGATACACTTGCAAGCAAGCGTCTTATAATTGCGCGCCTTGGAAATGATGTGGAGGCGACAAATAAACTAGCAAAAGATATTGCGCCAAAATATAAAGATAGAAACGGCGGATACACAAGAGTAATAAAACTTGGAGAAACAGCAGATGTTTCAAGAGATAAAGCAATAATAGAATTCGTATGACAGATAAAAAAGAATACAAAATAGACGCAACAGGCAAAAAACTCGGTCGTTTGGCAACTGAGATTGCGACTGTTTTAATGGGAAAAGATACACCATCATTTACAAAAAATGTTGTTGTTGATGTAAAGGTTGTCGTTGATAATCCGGACAAGTTAAACATACCAGAAAAGGCGCTTACACAAAAACAATATGATAGATATTCGGGCTATCCGGGCGGTAGAACAGTTCTTTCAATGGCACAAGTTATTGAGAAAAAAGGAGTTGAAGAAATTATAAGAAAAGCGGTTTATGGGATGTTGCCGGCAAACAAACTTCGCAAATTAAGAATGAAAAATTTGATAATAAGTAAATAATTATGGCAGACTCAAAAGAAAAGTATTACGAAGCTATAGGAAGACGAAAAACATCGGTTGCAAGAGTGCGCTTGTATGAAGCGGGAAGATCTTCTTTTATTGTTAACGATAAAAAATTAGATGAGTATTTTAAAACCGCCACACAATCTAAAGTGGCATCAGATGCTCTTAAAGATGCGCCGTCTAAATTTAAAATTTCTGTGAAGGTTTACGGTGGAGGACTTCCTGCTCAAGCTGAGGCAATTCGTCTTGGTGTTGCGCGAGCGCTTATAAAATTTGATGAATCACTGCGTAAAGATTTGAAGGTATTAGGATTTCTAAAAAGAGATCCTCGTAAAAAAGAACGCAAAAAATTCGGACTCAAAAAAGCTCGTCGTTCACCGCAATGGAGCAAACGTTAAAATAAGCCCGAAAATCTCGGGCTTATTGTTTATAAAAAATCTTAGAATTATCATTTAATTAATGTTTGAAGTGAATTTATTCATTATTTCGCATAAAATGTTATAATGGTTTTATGAATAAAAAAACAAAAAAACAACAAGACGATATTATTTTTGAAGAGGAAGAAACAACATCATTTTCGACTTGCGAAAAAAAATTAAAAAAAATTAAAAAAGAATTAGCAGAGTGCAAAAAGGAGAAAGCAGAATACCTGGATTCCTTGCAACGCTTGAAAGCTGATTTTGTAAACTCGAAAAAAGACTTTTCAGAAAGATTGGCAAAAGTAAAACAGCAAGAAGCCGATAAGCTGGTGGCGGAGCTTATTCCTGTTGCAGATAGTTTTGATATGGCATTTTCCGGCGATGCATGGGAAAAGGTTGACGGTGTTTGGAGGCAAGGTATTGAATACATACATTCTCAACTAATAAGCGTCCTAAATGATTATGGAATTGAACAATTTGGCAAAGAGGGAGATAAGTTTGACCCGGAATTTTATGAAGCCACAAAAGAAGAAGTTACGGATAAATATGGGCCGGGCACTGTTTTAAAAGTGCTTCAAAAAGGATATAAATCTAAAGATTCTCTTATACGCCCTGCTCGCGTTATCGTAACAAAATAAAAAACTTTTTTGTCAATGTTGATTTGTGTGGCTACATAGTTTATTATTGTAGCCACAATGAAAGTTAGACATTATGTAATAGTGGGGAATAGGAAATATCGTTATGTATTGAAACCGGAAAGAAATGTCACCGTGCTTATTTGCGAAGATGCAAATATACGAGCTTCGTTTGCAAATGATGAGATACCAAAGGTATTGATTAATTTGCCAAAACTTATAGTTGAGGCGATAAATTCCGGCGCACCACAAACCGAAGTTTTGCGTTTTCGTGTTACCAAAAAAGAAAAACAGCAAATTCTCAAAAACACGATAGAAGCCGGTTTTGATAATGTTTCGGCATTTTTACGATATGTTGCAACACAACAATCACCCCCCAAAAAAGAGTAGTGTTGAATTATCAAATAAATTATAAGTAATAAAAATATAAATATGTCAAAAATTTTAGGAATAGATTTAGGAACAACAAATTCAGCAATGGCAATTGTAGAAGGTGGTGAACCAAAAATAATAGAAAATTCAGAGGGAGCGCGCACAACTCCTTCAATCGTTGCAATTGCAAAAAATGATGAGAGACTTGTTGGTGTACTTGCAAAAAGACAAGCCGTTACAAATCCAAAAAATACAATTTTTGGTATTAAGCGCTATATTGGACATAAATTTAAAGATGATGTTGTCCAAAAAGATTTGAAAACTGTCCCATACACCTTAAAAGAGGGTAAGGACGGCGGTGTTCTTGTTGAGCTTGGAGGAAAAGATTACAGGCCGGAAGAAATTTCAGCGATGATTTTATCAAAATTAAAAGCTGATGCAGAGGAAAAATTAGGCGAAGAAATTAAAGAGGCGGTCATAACAGTTCCGGCGTACTTTGATGATTCTCAAAGGCAAGCCACAAAAGACGCCGGTAAAATTGCCGGACTTGATGTTAAAAGAATTATAAACGAACCAACCGCCGCCGCGCTTGCTTATGGATTCAACAAGAAAAAGGATGAAAAAATAGTTGTTTTTGATTTTGGTGGCGGAACATTTGATGTTTCAGTACTTGAAGTTGGAGACGATGTAATAGAAGTTAAATCAACAAACGGTGATTCTCATATGGGTGGGCGCGATATTGATCAAAAAATAATCAATTGGATTATTGAAGAATTCAAAAAAGAAAACGGAGTTGATTTATCTACGGATCCGCTAGCCTTACAAAGGCTGGATGAGGCCGCAGAAAAAGCAAAAATTGAGCTCTCGACCGCAACCGAAACAGAAGTAAACATTCCATTCATAACTTCTGATGAATCCGGCCCAAAGCATTTGCTCTTAAAGTTATCTCGAGCAAAACTGGAGGAGCTTGCAAGCGAGTTTATAGACAAAGCCATTGAAATTACAAAAGAAGCAATTAAAACTTCTCCGTTTGAAATATCAGATATAAATGAAGTAATTTTGGTTGGTGGACAAACAAGAATGCCAGCTATCACGGAAAAGGTAAAGGAGTTATTTGGCAAAGAACCGAATAAAAGCATAAACCCGGATGAGGTTGTTGCACTCGGCGCCGCTATTCAAGGTGGAATTTTGCAAGGTGATGTAAAGGATGTTTTGTTACTCGATGTTATTCCACTTTCTCTTGGAATTGAAACAATGGGAGGGGTTGCAACAAAGCTTATTGAAAGAAATACAACAATCCCAACAAGTAAATCTCAAATTTTTTCTACTGCCGCAGACAATCAAACAAGTGTTGAAATAGTTGTTGTGCAAGGAGAAAGAGAAATGGCGCGTGATAACAAGCAGCTTGGACGATTTGTTCTTGAGGGGATACCTCCGGCTCCGAGGGGAGTTCCTCAAATTGAGGTTACATTTGATATTGACGCGAATGGAATTCTAAAGGTTACGGCAAAAGATAAAGCTACAGGAAAGGAACAATCAATAAGAATAGAAGGTTCAAGTGGTTTATCAGAAGAGGAAATAGAAAAAATGAAACGCGATGCGGAAGAACATAAAGAAGAAGATAAAAAGAAGCGCGAACTTGTTGAAGTTAAAAATGTTGCAGAACAACTTGTTTATACTTCGGAAAAATCTCTAAAAGATTATGGTGATAAAATTGATGATGATACCAAAAAGGACATTGAAGAAAAAACAAAAAATTTAAAAGACGAGATTGCAAAATCTGATGCAACAAAAGAGTCAATTGAAAAAGCTTCAAGTGAATTGTCAGAAGTAATGCAAAAAATCGGTGAAATTATTCAAAAGGCTGAAGCTGAGAAACAATCACAAAATACTTCAGAGAAAGAAGGTGACTCAAAAAAAGAAGATAATGTAAAAGATGCTGAATTTGAAGAAAAACAAGATTCAAAAAAAGACGATAAAGACGATTTAAATTCAAATAAAGAGGTTTCCTAAATCATGGAGGTTCAACCTCCATGATAACAACCTCTATGATAAAAGGGAGTGGGGTCGGACAAAATCTTTTATTTGAAGCGGAAGCGTGCTAAAATCCATCTATGAATTTAAAAGATGAATTGCAGGCAAGGGGTTTGCTGCAAGATTATACAAACGATATAGAAGATGTTCTCAATAATTCAAAACCGACATTTTATATAGGTGCAGATCCAACATCTGATTCTTTGCATGTTGGAAATCTTGTTGGACTTATTACAGCGCGAAGACTTGCCAAAGCCGGACTCAAGCCCATTTTGATAGTC
>JALSPS010000020.1 GCA_026985835.1 Candidatus Kaiserbacteria bacterium | reverse complement strand
TCTCTTTTTGCGCCATTTTTTGCTAGTGCGGTTGGCCTCGCGGAGTTAAATACCCAAATTGCCGATATGCTTGCAAAAGTTTTTACATTACAGGCTCAATTAAAGAGAGCACAAATGATTAATGCCTTTGCAACTTCTACAGCCACATCAACTCCATCTATAGAACAAGAACCTTTTAATCTGGCATGTTTAAAATTAAAAAGAAACTTATCTCGTGGCGATTCTGGCTCTGATGTTGTGGATTTGCAATTATTCTTGGCGCGCAACACTTATATATATCCGGAAGCTCTCATAACTGGAAAATATGGACTTGCAACAGAAAGAGCGGTAAAGAGATACCAAGTTTATAATGGGATAATCGCATATGGCTCACCATCGTCTACGGGCTGGGGTGTTGTCGGACCAAAGACACGCGCAAAGATGGCAAGTAATTGTTCCGAACCTGAGAACAAAACCGCGACAACCACAGCCACAACTTCGGAGGTTCTTATAAAGCCACTTTCATTATCAAGAGTGCTTGGAGATGCTCCATTAAATACATTTGCAAAATTTACACTTTCTGATGTGTGTGTTTCGTATTTTATTGATTGGGGAGATGGAACGGCTCCGGCAAAGCGAGATGCTACTTCGGTTGTTTGTACTGGAGAGCACGATGATATCACTTTAAATCATGTTTACACAAAGCCGGGGATATATACGATTCTTTTGAAAGCTGATAAAAAAGACTCTATACGCACCTTAAGATTTGATTTACCGATTGTGTCATATAAGGCATTGAAGGTTGGAGGGGCTATAGAACCATTCCATTTATCAAAAACATCGGGACCTGCTCCGCTTTCGGTAACAGCGTCATTTCTAATAGATCATCCGGCTTGTACATCTTATTATTTAGATTGGGGAGATACTCAAGTTGATCAATTTGAGGCGCAAACATTTGCGTGCTCAAAGAATCCGGTTGTGCGTCGTATAACCCATGTTTATGATGAAGTTGGTGATTATGATGTAACTCTCAGATTAGGACAAGACAAACTTGATAAAATTCCTATCAGAGAAGAGTGGTTAGTGAGTGTTTCTGAGCTTCAAAAAGGAAAAACTGTCATAGAGTTAACCAATACAACAGGTCCTGCTCCTTTGCGTATCACTGTTGATCTTGCAACCGCTGATGGGCATTGCACATCTTACGAGGTTAATTGGGGAGATAGTCCATACAATATACAACGCAAGGAATACATAGCTCCGGAGGCAAGTGAATTTAATACAGATGATTTTGTAACTGCCTCTGATAACTCTACTCCGGTAGACGAAGATTGTACCGGTCCATACAAACGAACATTTACACATACCTACACCACATACGGGACATTTCCGCTTTCAATAAAGCTTGGAAAAGGGTTACTCAAAGATATTCAGCCGGTTGTGCATCAAGTGAGAGTTTTTCCAAGATAATCTATATTAATCATTCAAAATGAATTTCTGAAACTCTGGTTATTGAGTCTTGTAAATTTTTATGATTGGATAAATCTGGATCTTTATTAATAATTTCTTTTGCCTCTTTTCGCGCAGCTTCAACAAGTTTGATATTTTTTAGTGCTTCCATTGCAATATCCGAAGATCCCCATTGACCGGAGCCCAAAAGTTCTCCTGAGCCTCGAAGAGTCAAATCATATTCAGCCAATTCAAAACCATTTTTTGCGGAAACCAAACTTTTTAATCTTTCTGTTGTTTTTGGATTCGTTGAATTTGTGAACAAAAAGCAAAATGATTTATGAGAACTTCTTTGTACACGACCTCTTAGTTGATGAAGTTGAGAGAGCCCGAATCTTTCAGCGCCTTCAATTATTATTGTTGTTGCGTTTGGAACATTTACACCAACCTCAACAACTGTGGTGGCAACAAGAATGTCTATTTTTTTATCTTCAAATTCTTGCATTACAATCTCTTTATCAGCCTGCTTTAATTTTCCATGGAGTAAGCCAATTTTGAAGTTTGGAAATAATTTTTTCATTTTTTTATATTCCTCTTGCGCAGATGCTACTCTTAGCGCTAACGCCTTTGTTGGGTCAGGCTCTTCAACTCGTGGGCAGATGAGATATGCTTGCCTGCCTTCAATTATTTTTTGTTCTAAAAAATCATATACTTTTTGCCTATCTTTTTTAGAAATTATTTTTGTTTCAACGGGTTTTCTTCCTTTTGGAATTTCATCAATTATTGATAAATCCAAGTCACCATAAATTGTAAGAGCCAGAGTTCTTGGTATTGGTGTTGCTGTCATTGATAGCAAGTGTGGGAGAGGAGCGTTTTCTTTTTTGGTAAGTTCGCGCCTTTGCATAACACCGAAGCGGTGTTGTTCATCTATTATTGCAAGGGCTAAATTTTTAAACTCAACAGTTTTTTGTATAAGACTATGTGTTCCTACGACAATAGTAACCGACCCATCTTTAATCCATTTTAAAAGTTGTGTTCGCGAGATTTTCGTTGCTTTTTGCGGATTTGTTTTTGACGGAAAAATCATACAAGTGGAGCTTGTTAAAAGTCCTATTTTGGGAGTTTTGCCCGGTATTGAATTTTGGAAAAAAGATGTAAATTCTGCAAATTGCTGACGCGCCAAAATGGAAGTTGGTACCATATACGCGGTTTGTAACATCCCAGAGTTTTGTTCAGGTGGTGTATTTATTGCAACTGCGAATGAGGCGATTGTTGCAACTGCTGTTTTTCCCGAACCAACATCTCCTTCAACAAGTCTTGCCATTGGAGATTGTTTTTGCAAATCTTTCAAAATTTCATTTACTACTCTTTTTTGAGCTTTTGTTAGTTCGTAAGGAAATGTTGCGATGAATTTTTCTATTATTTTATTATCTATTTTTAATCTAAAACTTTTTGAGTGTTTGTTTTTATATTTTTCTTGTTGTCGTTTTATTTGCAATAAAAATATCTGATCAAATGATATTCTTTTTCGGGCAACTTCAGCATCATTGATGGATTTTGGTTTATGAGCTAAAATCATTGCGTCTTGTAAATTTGGCAGATTATATTTTTCTAATATCTCTTTTGGAATTGGGTCAATTATTTGTTTATGAATTTTTTGGGCAAGCAAGTCACTTATTTTTTGAGAAAACCACTTACTTGTTATTCCTTTACTCTCCGGATAAATAGCAAGCATTGCTTCGTTGGGTTTATTAAAATCAAGTATTGGCAAAGATGGAATTTGTACAACACTTGGATTCGCAATATAATTTTTTGTTTTTTTACCGACAATTTTTACAAATGAATTCTCTTGCAATAATTTTGATATATACACTTGATTAAACCAGCGTAATTTTATTTTTCCGCTTGCGTCAAACAAATCAGCCTCAATAACATATTTTTTAGTTTTCCAAGAGAGTTTTTTTTCTATATTTTTTATTTGTCCGTATATCGTTACATTTTGGTTTTCCGGTAAAAAAATTATTTGTGTTGCTTCTGTAACATCCTCATATCTTGCCGGAAAATGAAAAAACAAATCTTTTATCGTTTCAAGTCGCAATTTTGTAAGGGCATCTTTTTGTCGGCCGGTTAGTCTGAATATATTTTTTATTGGTGTATTTAAGGTAGTCATAATTAAACGGTAAATTGTTCGCGAGCTATTATTATTTTTTCGGATATTTTGGTATCGGTATCAAATAAAAGCGCTGTGGCCACTCCTGTGCGAGAACCTGCGATTTCGCCGGGATTTAATATGATCGTGTCATTTTTTAGCACCTCAGATTCAAACAGATGAGTATGACCATATACACAAACATCATATTTGCCTGATTTGCCAGCTTCTTTTGCTTTTTCCGGATAGTGATTCATAAAGAAGTTCAGTCCGTCAAAATTCTCTTTCATTGTAAAATTGTGATGTGTAATTTGTGGTATATTTTCTATTCTCTTTAAAAAACCTTGTTTTTCACCCTCATTATTACCCCAGACAATGTGAACTGGTTTTTTTATTTTTTCAAAGAGTGTTAAGCCGGGAGGCGAAACAAAGTCTCCGGCATGTAAAATAATGTCAACATCAAGCTGTGTTGCAATAGAGAGAGCAGTGTCCAAATTTTTCCAATTATCATGACTGTCTGAAATTATAAATACTTTCATGTTTTATTTATTTGTGTATAATCAACCATTATAACTTATAATTGTAAAATTGTTATGTTGGAAAAAATTAAAACAAATTATATTTCATCACTTGCCATATTTCTGATTTTATTTTTTGGAATCTTGTACCTTCTTTTTCCTCATTCTGTTATTAAAAACGGGAATACCGATAAAAATGAGGTACAAAATAATGTGCCCAAGGCGGATATTTCCATAGAAAAGGCGAATGCAAATAATATAAAAATGTCAACAAATAAAATTTATAATGGAGTTGAACTCAAAGCAGAGTTTGAGGGGCAAACTATTTATGAATTATTATCAAAACATTTGCCGGTTAAATTCAAAAAATATGATTATGGAATTTCTGTAGATACAATTACCGGGGAGCCTAAAAGTAAAAACAAA
>JALSPS010000019.1 GCA_026985835.1 Candidatus Kaiserbacteria bacterium | reverse complement strand
TCAACCTGACAACCAGAATGATTTTTTAAATACTCAACAAGAGGAATAAAATCCCCATCACCGGTAGCAAGAACAATTGCGTCAAGCTTAGGGGCTGCAAGAATTGCATCAACAGCCAAACCAACATCCCAATCCGCTTTTTTTGCTCCACCAAAAAATACTTGCAAATCTTTTGTTTTTATTTCAATTCCCATTTTTTCAAGAGCGCCAAAAAAATTTGTTTCATCACCGGATTCTGTTGTAACAACATATGCCCGCGCGCGGATAAGCTGTCTTCCGGCAACACTGTGTTTCAATACCTCGTCAAAATTTACACGCGCTTTATATAAATTTTTTGCGCTATGATAAAGATTTTGTGTATCTATAAAAACTCCTACGCGCTGATTTGGATGCTTTATAACTGTCATATAACTAGAATAATACAAAAAAGAACATCTGTCTACTTACAGATGTTCTTTTGAAAATTACTTTTTCAAACCAACCGCCTTTATGACCTTTTTATAAGAGTCAAGACTGTGCTTTTTAAGATATTTTAAATGCTTGCGTCTTCTTTCAACAAGCTTTAGTAGTCCGCGACGCGATGAATTATCTTTCTTGTTCTTTTTCAAGTGTGCAGAAAGCTCTTCAATTCGTTTCGTCAACATAGACACCTGCGCTTCTGCAGAACCGGTATCAGCATCATGCTTTTGTGTTTTCTTAATCGCTATTGTTTTTTGTCTTTTTGTTAATACCATAACAACTGGAATATAGCACATTTTCATTGCTTTTACAAGTGATTGTCCAGCTCACATATCCAATAGTCCATAATCAACCAAGAAGATTTTTATGCTAGAATTAAATTTATGAAATCACCTGAACAAAAAAATAAATATGATACAAAAAGGCATATAACACGATTTGATAAAAATCATCAAATGATACTGGAGAGATACGCTGAAGATTTACCCTTACCCAATGATAATTTACAAGCTGTTAGCGTTATTTGCGCATCGCACGAGTTTTTTAATGGCAATTTTGAAGAGATGCTAAAACGCTTTATATCACAAAAAATCCCAGACAATGGGATGCATGAGATATTATATATCATAAATAATAGTACAGAATCTGCTTATGCAAATGACGAGATTTTCAAAGAAAATCAGCTTACATTAAAAGTTCTACACATTTTACAGGAGGCAAAACAGCTAAACAAAACCCATTCAATTATCTCACAAAATGAAATACCTACAGCCAAAAAAATCAATACTATGAAATCATTTATAAAACAAAGACTAATTGAAGAACAAATTGATATTTATATAAATGATAATTTACTCAATAGACTAACAGTCTCCGCTCTTTCAAATCTGGCATTTTACGGAATTGATGCTTCAACCAAAGAAAAGAGTTACCCAAAATCGATAAATTTACGCGCTATAGCAAGAGATATAGGAGGACACATTGCATATGAAAGATTAAAAACCGTTAATGCATCCAAAAAAACATCCGGGGTTATAAGTTTTTTGGACGCCGATTCATTTCCACTTACAGATTTGTATATAAAATCGCTTTTGGAGACTAATGCAGAGAAAGAAAATGACTTGTGGAGAAAAATTCTTCTCCCCAGGATTTCTCCTCCGGAACATATAAGCTTACCTACAACACCAACAGAAAAGGATTATAAAAAAGTGATTACTCTCATTACTAATTATGTCATTTATTACTTTCTGGAAATAACACATCATAACTATACGACCTTTAGCCATGGCCCATCTCCGATTATTCGCCCTGAATTATATAGGATAACAGGCGGATATAATTATAATACTAAAAATGAGGATTATGAATTCGCAAGACGATTAAATCAAAATATCAACACTCCGGGTAAAACATTATCTGATATAACAGGACATAAAAAAGATGCATTAATTGATTTAAAATATAGAGTTCGCGAAGGTTCTGTAGATGGCGACCCTTCTATGCTAAACTCAATTTCTTTGGCAAATATAAATGCAATGCCATCTATACTGGCCTCAGAATCAAATAATGTAACACGGGCGCTCATTGATTTTCTAAAAAATGGTTATAACACCTTGCCTGATACAAAAAAAGAGGAGTTTAAAAATCTGCTTTTTGAAAATTGGCATTACTTTGAGCTATCAAGAGCTATAGCACGCTTGCAAATACAAAAATTCGTCAGTTTTATCTCGCATAACAAAGAAAGCGACCCCTATAAACTGATAAAATCATTCTTCGAAAAAGATGATAAACAAAATCCCAGAAGAATGAGTGACGACTCATATAAAAAGGAAATAAACACAAAATATGGTTTTTTGCTTGGTATTGTCGGAATATATAAAATTTTAAGCCCTGATTTTTTAGATGAATTAAACTTAGAATCAACAGGTAACAGCGCAGATGACACAATGCTTGTAATCAAAACATTCCTGCCACAATTATATTTAAAAACACCCAAAGAAATCAAAGATAAGATAAATACACCGGATAAACTGATAAATTATTTGAATAGTCTTGATCCAAATAAATCGATACCGTTTTCGGTATTTGATATAATGGCAATAAAACGCACGGCAAATTCTTTAGGGATTTTTGTATAAGAATTTAAAAAACTCCATACTAAACGACCAAAGAGAAATTTGTTGCATTAAATTATGAATTAATTTATCTTTTTAAAAACATATACATATTCCAAGCAACGCAGACTATCTTATTGTGGAAAAAAATAAAAAATCTGTTATGATTGCGTGGTATCGGGGCGTAGCATAGTGGTAGTGTTCTCGGTTTGGGACCGAGCGGTCCGGGTTCGATTCCCGGCGCCCCGACATTGATTAACTAAAACTTAAATGGTCAGTACAGTGGTAGTGGCTGTTAATTGCTTCCCGGCCCTAAGACCGAGCATCCGGAGCGAGATTCCGGCGCCCCGACATTGATTAACTAAAACTTAAATGGTCAGTACAGTGGTAGTGGCTGTTAATTAATTACCCTGACTGAGATCGAATTAGCAAAGAGTTAATTTGAAAAATATATTTTATGTTAAAATAATGTGGTATGAAATTCAATTTTGATAACCCAAACAATCTAATAAATCTATCTCCCGAGGCAAGATTAGTCCTTGAGGATTTATACGATCTCAAACAACCACTTGAACTTGCTTTACGCGAAATCATAAAAGACAAACCTGACGAAGTTATTTTTTTAGATAAAGGGGCAAGAATTTTTGCCGTACCATTTATGAAAGCTCTGAAAATCTTAATTCCAAATGATATGCCAAAAATCGCTTTTGTAAATGATGGTAAAATCAAGATGAATAGATGGGCGCAAGAAGAACAGATACAAATTCTTGCTGATAAAATCCTTGGACGCTTTTATGGAAAAAAGGTTATCTTTATAGATGAAACAATATCCTCAGGACTTGGCGTATCAATCTTGTTAAAATTTCAAAATCAATTTAAATCATTTAAATACATTGCGCTTAGCCAAAATCCAAATATCGAAAAACCGATTCCGCTTGATATAAGAACAAACCCAAATGTAGTAATAGCAAAATATGAAAATGTCTATTTGTTTAGCAAAATGTTATCAAAATTATATATCACCGACAATGAAGATGATGAAACAATTCATATTTCAAAAAAACAAAGGCCAAAATCAGAAATTAAAGGGAATTATAAAATGCTAAATATCGTACGAAAAATAACAGAAGACGCACTTATAAAAGTTGCGAATAAAATCAAAAAAGACTCCAGCTCCGCCTAGAAAAAATAAAAATTATCCCAAATAAAATTGCCCCGCATAAATCCAAAAGCATATCCTTCTGCGCATCCCAAATATCTCCTTGTGATCCTAAAAATGCAGCTCCGGCCTGAGACCCCATAGAAAGAGCATAAAGCATCTCAATAATTTCATAAATTGCCGCCCAACTAACTATTGCCAAAAAGCCGAACAAACTCGCCCAAAATATATTTTTTACAATTTTTTTCCTAAATACAAACTCAGCGATTGGAAATGTAAACACACCAACCAAAAAGTGTCCTAATCTATCAAAGTTATTTCTACCTGGGTTAAACAATAAGTCTAAATGCAAATAACTCAACAACTGATTGCCATAATAAAACGGCACTTTCTCAAAAGTAAAATGCCCTCCGATAGTATGGTACATCAAAAACAAAGCTATTAAAAAATACGATAAATTTGAGAATCTGAATTTTTTGAATGTTAAAACAAGTACAAAAACAACAATTAAAACCGGTATATTTTCTGCCCACCAATCCGTGCGGTCAAATGGGGAAAACGCTAAATAAATAAATTCCAACACATACAAACCAAATAAAATATATGGAAAAAATTCTTTTACCTTTTGCCAAAACATACATATATTATACATCCATAATCTTATTATATCCATATCTCTTTTTGATCCCCTCAAACACATCTCAACAAATTTGATTTCAAATAAATATCCAAAGAACTGCACAAGACTAGCTGTATAAACAACTTGACAAATTTTAAAATGAAACTATCATTATAGTTGTCACCATAAGTATTATGGTGATAGCGGGGCCGTGTGGGAGCCATCGCTATATAAAACGGAGTCAGAACGACTCCGGAATCCCATTTTAGTTCATTTGTTCTTTTTGGCCGAGAGTATATTCGGCCTTTTTTTATTTTTAGCTATTTACTTTATTATTTTTTCTCATACAATATCAAAATGGATTTATTACATTATATTTTTACACTGATACACTCGCATTCAATGTCAGATATATTGACACTAATAAATACACAAGCTCAAAATTCTGAGAGTTTAGTTTATGCTATGGCATTTTTATTTGCATCAATTGAATCAACGATTGGTCTTAGTAT
>JALSPS010000018.1 GCA_026985835.1 Candidatus Kaiserbacteria bacterium | reverse complement strand
GAGAGATGTTTTGTTGGATAGAAGTTACAAAAGACAATTATTTGAAATGTTTAGGCAAATTAAAAGCAATAATTAAAAGAATTTATGGAGAGCACAATAATAGAAAAAATAAAAAAAGAAATTGAGAACTTTGATCTTACATCAAAGGAGGAGAATATCGGTCGTGTTGTTTCCGTTGGTGACGGAGTTGCAGAAATTGAAGGTCTTTCTGATGTAAAAATGGGAGAGATGGTACTTTTTGATAACTCCCAAAATAAATCTCTTAAAGAAGCAATTGATAAAGATAATGATTTATATGGAATGGTACTAAACCTTGAGGAGGATTCCGTAAAAGTAATTATTCTTGGAGATGTTTCTTTTGTGTATGAATCTATGCTTGTTAAATCAACCGGTCGCGTGCTCTCTGTACCGGTATCCGATGAGATAATTGGTCGCGTTGTTAATACGATGGCAGAACCAATTGATGGTAAAGGCGCTATTAAGGCTGATAAATATATGCCTGTTGAACGCGATGCTTATGGGGTTATAGATAGAAAATCTGTTGATACACCGCTTCATACCGGAATTAAAGCTATCGATACAATGGTTCCGATTGGTAGAGGTCAGCGTGAGCTTATAATCGGAGACAGGTTTACTGGAAAGACGACAGTCGCAATTGATACAATAATAAATCAAAAACACGAACCGGAAAACGAGCGTCCAATTTGTGTTTATGTTTCAGTTGGTCAAAAAGAAGCAAAAACCGCGCTTATTGTTGCCGAACTGCAAAAGCAAGGAGCTATGGACTACACAATCGTCGTTGATGCCGGCGCTTCTACAACTGCGGCGATGCAATTTTTAGCTCCTTATGCAGGTGTTGCTATCGCAGAATATTTTATGGAAAAAGGTCGCGATGTTTTGATAATTTATGATGACCTCTCAAAACAAGCTGTTGCATACAGGCAAGTCTCACTCTTGCTCCGCAGACCACCGGGGCGAGAAGCTTATCCGGGAGATATTTTTTACCTTCACTCTCGTCTTCTTGAAAGGAGTGCAAAGTTGTCAGATGCAAAGGGAGGAGGTTCAATCACGGCCCTTCCTATTATTGAAACACAAGAAGGGGATGTTTCCGCTTATATTCCAACAAATGTTATTTCAATTACAGATGGTCAAATCGCTTTGGATTCAAGTTTGTTTAATAAGGGAATTCGTCCGGCAATTGATGTTGGAAACTCAGTTTCCCGAGTTGGTTCCGCCGCTCAAACAAAAGCAATAAAATCAGTTGGTGGAGGTTTGCGTATAGAACTTGCGCAATTTCGCGAACTGGAAGCTTTTATGCAATTTGCACAAGACTTGGATGAAGCAACTAAAAAGCGAATTGATAAAGGCCAAAGAATGGTAGAACTTCTTAAACAACAAAAGGGTAGTCCTATGCCTTTTGAAGTACAAACTGTTTCAATATATGCCGGAATGAATGACTTATATAAAAATGTTGATGTTGATAAAATATCTGAAACAGAAAAGAAATGGGTAGATTATATTGATGCTGAACACAAAGATATTCTTGATGATATACGCTCAAGTAAAAAACTTTCTGACGAAACAACAAAGAAGCTTGACGAAGCAATGAACTCATTCAAAAAACTCATTGAAAACAAATAATTATGGCAAGTTTAAAACAATTAAAAGAAAAAAGGCAGTCAATAAACAAAACCAGAAAAGTTACTCGCGCTATGGAGGCTGTGAGCGCGGTAAAAATGCGAAAAAGCCAAGAGATGGCAATTTCAGCTAAGCCATACGCCGAAGCTGCTCTGAGAATTCTTTTGAATATAGCCGATGCTGAATCTTTTATAAAAAACCCTCTTGTCTCTCCGATGTCATCCGGGAAAACAGGTGTTCTTCTGATAACCAGTGATAAGGGTCTTGCCGGTTCCTTAAATAGCGCCGTTCTAAAAAAAGCCCAAAAGGTTCTAAGCGAAATAGCAAATAGTGATGTTGTTGCAATCTCGCTCGGAAGAAGAGGAAATGATTTTTTCAAAAGGAAAGGAATAGAGGTTTCTCTTTATCAAGAAAATAAAAATGACGAGGTTACGGAAGAGGAGATGAAAACAATAACTGAAAAAATCCTTGAAATACATTTATCTGGGCAAACAAAAGAATGGTTTGTGATTTATACAAACTTTAAATCAACATTTGAGCAGGATCCACAAATTTTAAAGTTATTTCCTCTCTCAAAAGAATCAATTCAAGAACTCATAAATTCAATAGCTCCGGAGAAAGGGAAGTTTTCCGAACCGGAAAAATCATATACCCCATCATCACACACAATAGAAGCGGAAACTGAAAAAGATGTGGTTAGTTTTCTTGTTCCTATGCTTGCAAATATCATTATTTATCACTCACTGCTTGAGAGCAAGGCGAGCGAACACTCCGCTAGAATGGTTGCAATGAAAAATGCCACTGATAAAGCTGGGGAAATATCGCACTTATTGCAACTTCAATTCAACAAAGCTCGCCAAGCGGCGATAACGCGCGAAGTGAGTGAGATTACAAGTGGTATTGAAGCAATGAAATAAATTATTATAATTATAAGTCATTAAAAGTAATATGAATAAGGGAAAAATAAAACAAATAGTTGGAGTCGTGGTTGATGCGTACTTTCCGGAAAATCTTCCGGCAATTCAGAATGCTTTAAAAGTTAAACTTGAAGATAAAGAAATTACACTTGAAGTTGTTCAGCATATCGGACTTGATAGGGTGCGTTGCATTTCTATGCAAGATACATCCGGAATGATACGCGGAATGGATGTTATTGATACAGGAGAGCAAATTACAGTACCAACTGGCTCAGCATCTTTGGGGAGAATGTTTAATGTATTGGGAGAACCGATAGATGGACAAGGAGCAGTAGAAAAGGGTGCCGAAAGACTTCCAATTCATAGACATGCTCCAGCTTTTGAAGAACAAAGCACAAAGGCGGAAATTTTTGAAACTGGAATTAAAGCAATTGATCTTATGACACCTTTTATTAAAGGAGGAAAGGTTGGACTCTTTGGTGGAGCCGGAGTTGGAAAGACTGTGCTTATTCAAGAACTTATCCGCAATGTCGCATCAGAGCACGGTGGATATTCTGTGTTTGCAGGAGTGGGGGAGAGAGTTCGTGAAGGAAATGATTTATATTATGAGATGAAAGAATCCGGAGTCCTTGATAAAACCGCTCTTGTTTTTGGACAGATGAACGAAGTTCCCGGAGCGCGCGCTCGTGTTGCTCTTTCCGGGCTTACAATGGCGGAGGCTTTTCGTGATGAAGGTGGTAAAGATGTGTTATTCTTTATGGATAATGTATTCCGTTTTGTACAAGCAGGTTCTGAGGTTTCCAGTCTTTTGGGTAGAGTATCCAGCGCAGTAGGTTATCAACCGACTCTTGCCGAGGAAATGGGAGAATTGCAAGAGAGAATTACTTCAACGAAAAACGGTTCAATTACTTCCGTTCAAGCTGTTTATGTTCCTGCAGATGACCTTACAGACCCGGCTCCGGCAACAACATTTGCCCATCTGGATTCAACCGTTGTTCTATCGCGCGCTCTTGCGCAAAAAGCCATATTTCCTTCTATTGATCCACTTGAATCCGGCTCAACCGCTCTTACTCCCGAGATTGTCGGCAAAGAACATTATGAGGTTGCAAACGAGGTTAAAAGAGTACTACAAAAAAATAAGGATCTTCAAGATATTATTGCAATTCTTGGGATTGAAGAGTTATCTGAAGAAGATAAGCAGTTGGTTTATAGGGCAAGAAAGATTGAAAGATTTTTGTCGCAACCGTTTTTCGTGGCAGAAGTCTTTACCGGAAAACCCGGAAAATATGTTACACTCACAGACACGGTTCGCGGATTTAAAGAAATTTTGGAAGGAAAGCACGATGATAGAGATGAGCAAGATTTCTATATGAAAGGTGGTATTGATGAAGTTATCTCATAGCTATGAACAGTAAGCACTTACAAGTTAATATAGCTGATGTAGCAAATCAATTATTTGCCGGTAAGGCTGTCTCTTTAACCGTACCCGGATCAAAGGGTCAAATGCAAATTCTTCCAAATCACGAACCTCTTATCTCAACTCTCAAAAAAGGAGAGGTTGTTGTTAAGGATACAGATGCGCAAAAACATAAATTTGAAATAAAGGGTGGGCTCCTGGAAGTTGCAAATAATTCCGCTACGGTTCTTGTTGCTGAGCAATTTTAATTAATGTGGAAAACAAAAACACTTTATTGTAAATGTGGATTAAAATTACTTGATTATCGTAAGCGTGGTCTTGGCAGGTGGATAAAAGTACATAGAACACGCATCTCTAAAGATTATACCGGTATATTTAGTGAAGAGTTGCCAAAAGAGCATTCTATTTTCTGCCCCTCGTGTGCTACGCGCGTTGCTACTGTCCAAAATGTATCCGGCAAGTGGGTTTTCAAATTAAACCAAGGCGCTGTGGGAAAAATAAAAGGTTAGATTATTAGATTATAAAACACTGATTTTTAAAGACCCATGGAGGTTCAACCTCCATCCGGAATTTTAAAGACCGTGGAGGTTGAACCTCCACACGGAAGGGAAATCTGCATAAAGTTGTTTTTGTGTTAAAATATTTTTATGCAAGTAAGAGTTAGGAAGTTTCAAAAACGAAAGGAGGATTTTGTTTGCGAGAATTGCGGAGAAAATGTAAGAGGCAATGGTTATACTAATCACTGCCCAAGATGTTTATGGAGTAAGCATGTGGATATTTTCCCGGGAGACCGTCTTGAAAACTGCAATGGATTGATGCAACCCGTTACTCTGCAAAAAAAAGGTAAAGACTATGTAATTACTCACAAGTGTATAAAATGTGGGTACTTATCTCGTGT
>JALSPS010000017.1 GCA_026985835.1 Candidatus Kaiserbacteria bacterium | reverse complement strand
GATGAATCGGAAGATGAAATACTCTCCAAAATGCACCAAAAAACTCGCTACAATATACGCCTTGCAAAACGCAAAGGGATAGAAGTTGAAATTGTAACAAACAATCTTGAAAAATATATTGACGAATTTTATGGCGTACAAAAAAGCACCGCAAAAAGAAATGGTTTCTCTCTACACAAAAAAACCTACTACAAAGAAGCTCTGCAAACCTCGGATAAACTTCAAAATGGATACCTTGTCGTAGCTCGTTTAAAAGAAAAAATTTTAACAATTAATTTTGTTGTATGTTATGGCAAAATTGCTATGTTTGCCTATGGAGGATCTTATCCGGAACACAGAAATTTAATGCCCAGCTATCGCGCGCACTGGGAGGGAATAAAAGAAGCAAAGCGACGCGGTATGCAATTTTATAATTTTGGCGGATATTTTGATGAAAATGGACCAAAACTAAAACCTCAAACCCTGCAAAAGCGTTCTCGCTTTTCTGTTTTCAAACGCAAGTTTGGAGGTTTTGCTCTAGAACATTCACCGTTTTATGATTGTGTAAATAAAAAATTTGTTTATCTTTTATTTCTAATTTATAAATTTATAAGACATGTATGAAAAATTTTATAAAAAAAATAATCGGCGAAAAAGGACTTCTTTTATACCATAAGCTTATAGCAATAATTGCATGTGTTATTTACAGATTTCCGGCGCATAAACTTAAAATAATCGCAATTACCGGTACGAAAGGTAAAACAACAAGCGCATATCTTATTTATAAAACACTAAATACACTTGGGTTTAAAACCGGACTCATCTCAACAATTGCATTCAGTACGGATGGGCAAAATAAAATAATAAATGATAAACATATGACAATGCCGGGCAGATTTTTTGTTCAAGGTATGTTAAGAAAAATGTATCTCAATGGATGTAAATATGTCGTTCTTGAAGCAACATCCGAAGGGATAAAACAATCCAGACATACTTGTTTGAAGCCACATATTGCAGTTTTTACAAATCTTTCTCCTGAACACCTCCCCTCACATAACAATAGTTTTGATGAATATAAAAAAACGAAAGGAAAACTTTTCAAAAATCTTCCAAAAAACTCTCTTTCTTTGGTAAATAGTGATGATGAAAATGCAAGTTATTTTTTGAGTTTGGGCGAAAATAAAAAACAAACTTTTTCAATAGATAAAGATTCCGATTTTAGAGCAAAAAACATACAAGAAGGGTTGGATTCTGTTAAATTTGATTTTCAGGATACAACATTCAATTTGAATCTTATTGGTAGATTTAATGTTTATAACGCGCTTGTTGCTATCGCTGTTGCCAAATACTTAGGCGCAAGCACAACAAATATCGCAAATGCTCTTTTGCAAATCAAAGGTGTTCCAGGCAGAATGGAAGAGATAAAAGACAATCAAGATTTTAGAGTTTTTATTGATTACGCTCACGAAGAGCTTTCTATGCGCTCAGCCTTACAAGCATCAAGAGTACTTGCCGGCGGAAATTCTGTAATAGTACTTTTGGGCGCTGAAGGTGGTGGTAGAGATAAAAGCAAGCGCTCAAAAATGGCGCGAGTTGCGACAGAACTTGCAGATTATATCGTCGTTTCAAATGTAGATCCATATGATGAAAATCCTCAAAACATAATAAAAGATATAACTCAAAAAGCCGAAGAATACGGCGCTGAATCTGGTAAAAACCTTTTTGCAATAGAAGATAGGCGCGAAGGCATAAAAAAGGCGCTGGAACTTGCCGACACTGGAGATATTGTCTTAATAACTGGAAAAGGAGTTGAAACAACAATGGAAATTGCCGGAAAAACAATTCCCTGGAGCGACAAAACAATAACCAAAGAACTTCTCAAGGAAATTTACAAATGATCTCTACCAAACGCAGAGCAATAAACCGCAACAGCAAACGCACTTGCGACATTGAGTGAATTTTTTTCTCCATACATTGGAATTTCAAGAATTTTATCAACGAGTTTCAATGTTGACTCTTTGACACCATCAACTTCACTGCCTACGATAAGCGCAAACGGCGTATAATTTGATATTTCTGTAACGAGTTCTGATGAGCCGTGTTGCTCAAGCGCAATCGTTGTATAGCCGGCATTTTTCAATGAATTTAACAATTTTTTCATATCATCAACCTGTTCCCAGGGTACTGAAAATTCTGCACCAAGAGCAGTCTTTGCTATTTCTTTTTGCGGTCTTTTGAACTTGTCAATCGGAGCAGGTGTATATCCAACCAAATAAATTTTTGATATACCGGCTCCGTCTGCAGTCCTAAACATAGCTCCGACATTATAAGCGCTTCGTATATTCTCAAGAATTACAACATTTTTACCCATAGTCATTATGCTAACATAGAATTAAAATTTCTTGAATTGTATTGCAATATATTTTTTTATAAGTATACTTGTGAAGCGTTATTATTAGTGTAACAGATTGGATTAACCCGCACGCAGAGCAAGATTCAGAAATGGTTGCGCGCGACACCATCTGTAAAAAGTATGACAAAAAAAGAACAATCTCAAAAAGAGATAATGAGCGAATTGCTCCAAAAAACACCTCAAGTACCTGAAATTGATCAGGTGGTTGAGGGAACAGTTATAAGCTCAGATAGGGGTAAAATATATATAGACCTCTCACCTTTTGGGACCGGTATAATTTACGGTCGTGAATATCTTTCTGCAAGAGATATTTTAAAAAATGTAAATCCCGGAGACTCAATTTCCGCAAAAATAATAGATGTAAATAAAGATAACGGTTATTTTGAGCTTTCACTACGCGAAGCTCGCCAGGCTCTTATCTGGAACGAAATTGATGAGGCAATGGCAAAAAAGAAGGTATTAGAACTTCCTATTAAAGAAGCCAACAAAGGTGGGCTTATGGTTGAATGGCAAGGTATTGTCGGATTTTTACCGGCATCTCAGCTTTCACACGAACATTATCCAAAGGTTGAAGGTGGTGATAAAGATCAGATATTTATGGAACTCAAAAAACTCATAGGTCAGAAATTGCCAATGATTATTATTGCATCTGATCCAAAAGAACAAAAACTTATCTTTTCAGAAAAGGGTATAACTTCTGATGAAAAAGAAGAATTGGTAACAAGTTACAATGTTGGAGATATTCTTGAGGGAGAAATCACAGGCGCAACAGATTTCGGTGTGTTTGTAAAAATTGCCGAAAACCTAGAAGGGCTTGTTCATATTTCTGAAATGGATTGGGCTCTTGTGGATGATCCAAAATCAAAATTCAAAGTCGGAGATAAAGTACGGGTAAAAGTTATAGAGGTTAAAAATGGCAAAATTTCTCTTTCCATAAAAGCGCTAACGGAAGACCCATGGAAAGATGCAGCCGAAAAGTATAAAAAAGGCACGAAGGTTGACGCGGTCATTATTAAATATAACAAACACGGAGCGCTCGCTTCAATTGAAGAGGGTGTTGCGGGACTTGTTCATATGTCTGATTTTGGTTCTCCAGAAAAATTAAGGGAAGCTTTAGAATTGGGTCGTTCTTATCCGTTTGTTATAACGACCTTTGAACCTGACTCACACAAAATGGCGTTGCAATATACTGAACTAAAGAAAAAAGAAGAATAGAATGAATTGTTATGGGCGCGCAAAATAAAACCGGGTAACCCCGGTTTTATTTTGCGCGCTTTTTATATCGCTTTTTATGTCGCTTATATGTTCCGAGAATAATTACCTCTTTGGCATAATATCCTAGCTCAAGCAATGCCTGTTTTGCCTCTTTTGAATTTGTCGTTCCTTCAAATTCCAAATAAAAACTTGCATCCTCATTTTCAAAGAGCGGTATAAAACTTTCAAGTTTTATAACATTAATTGATACCGTTGCAAATCCTGATAAGGTTTTATATAAAGCGGCAGGTATATTCTTTGTCTTATAAAAAATACTTGTTATAAGCTCTTTTTCATCTCTAACTATTTTTTTGGCAGTCCTGGAAAGAATTAAAAATCTTGTCGTGTTTGTTTTTTTCGTATTTATGTTTCTGGCTATTATTTTTACATTTTTATAAAGTTTCGCTGAAAGACGAGAACCAATTGCAGCTGAAAATTTATCGCCTTTTTCACTTACATATTTAACAGCGGCAGCAGTATCACCAAACGGAATTTCCTTTAATCCAAGTTTTTTAATAAATTCTGCACTTTGCGCAAGCGCTTGAGGATGACTGTAAACATATTTTATATTATCCAAGGAAGTTTTCTTACTTGCAATAAGATTATGTTTTACCGGAAATAAGTATTCCCCTACGATATAGAGTCCACTTTTCGGCAATAATGTATGCATAGAAGCAACTCGTCCCGCAACCGAATTTTCAATCGGTAAAAATGCAAAATCAGCCTTTTTATCTCTTACGGCTTCCACAACCTCTTCAAATGTAGCAAAACCAATAAAATTATTGTTTTTTCCAAAATACTCATTTGCGGCAACAAATGAATACGCTCCCTCTACACCCTGATATGCTATTTTATTTTTTCTCATTTTTTGCATTAAATTTGTTCATTGCCGATTGCTCTCCTGATAATAAAATTGCCTTGATAGCATCTATCGAATAATTAATATAATTTTGTAATTCTTTTTTTTCCTCCGGAATAAATTCGCTCAAAACAAATTTTTCTAAAGAGGTTTCTTTATAATTATTCGCAATACCAATTCTCAAGCGTATAAAATCAGAGCTACCGATTTTAGAAATTATATCTTTTAATCCATTATGTCCTCCTGCGCCACCGCCTTTTGTTATCTTGATACGACCAAATTCTAAATCTGCATCATCATAAACCACTATTATATTTTCCGGTTTGAGTTTTTTCTGTAAAAAAGAAACTGCGCTTCCGGAATTGTTCATAAATGTCTCAGGCAAACACAACTCAACTTCCAACCCATCTAAAATACCTGTAGCCATAT
>JALSPS010000016.1 GCA_026985835.1 Candidatus Kaiserbacteria bacterium | reverse complement strand
TATCAGAATTAAAGGAAAAAGAAACACCAGATACTTCTGCAACCACAACATCCACAACTACGAAAGCAGATTTTTCCGGTGCAACATCATCAGCCACAGATCAAACCCAAAAAGCAGCGGTTGAGGATGCTCTTAAAAATGATTCTAATAAAAGGCAACAACCATAGAACTTGACTTTATGGCTACATTTTGAGATAATGTAGCTACAATAATTCATTATGCCATTTCAAAATTATACAAATAAAGCTCGTGAAGCCATACATAAAGCTCATCAGCTTGCAATAGAGAGAGGTCAATCTCATGTAGACGTGCTCCATCTTCTCGCTGCGCTTATGTTGCAAGAGGATAGTTTAACTCTTTCTATTTTAGAAAAAATGGAGATAGATACAATTGCTTTTATAGAAGATGTTTTTGACACTCTTGAAAACTCTTCGGTTGGCAGAACGATGGCGCCCTCAATGCAGTTATATTTAACTGAAGAGTTAGCGCAGATATTGCAAATAAACGCTCCTGCAATAGCGCAAACATTCAAGGATAAACTCGTTTCAACCGAACATCTATTTTTAGCTGTGTTGAATAATCCCGGTTCAGCAAAAGAAATAATTTCAAAATTTTCTATAAATCAAGATGTTGTAGCGCGGATATATACAGACATTAAAGAAGGGAGAATAAAAGATGTTGCCCCTGTTAAGCAAAACAGGGCAATAGCGAGATTTACAAGGTCGCTAACAGAGCTTGCTCGTAAAAACAAACTTGATCCAATCATAGGAAGAGATATGGAGATTAATAGAATGATCCAAATTCTATCACGCCGTACTAAAAACAATCCAATTTTAATAGGTGAGGCCGGGGTTGGGAAAACTGCAATAGTAGAAGGGCTTGCCCAAAAAATTGCTTTAGGTGATGTTCCTGAATCTTTAAAAAATAAAGAGCTTCATACACTTGATTTAGGTCTTTTGATAGCCGGTACAAAATTTAGAGGTGAATTTGAAGAAAGAATGAAAGCGATTATGAAAGAAGTTGAAAATTCAAATGGAAAAATTATTTTATTTATAGATGAAATTCATACCATAATTGGAGCAGGAAGCGCTGAAGGTTCGGTTGATGCCAGCAATATGCTTAAACCCGCTCTTGCAAGAGGGGAATTGCGTGTTATCGGAGCAACCACAACTGCGGAATTTCAAAAACACATTGAAAGAGATCCGGCGCTTACAAGGAGATTTCAGCCTGTTAATGTGGTGGAGCCAAGTGTTGAAGACGCAATTGCCATATTGCGTGGCATAAAAGAAAGATATGAATTATTTCATGGTGTAAGAATTACCGATGAGGCGATAGTATCTGCTGTTAATCTTTCATCTCGTTATCTTACTGATAGGTTTTTACCCGATAAGGCGGTTGATTTAATTGATGAAGCATCAAGCGCTTTAAAAATATCACAAGATAACAAGCCAGAAGAATTGCAAAAAGCGGATCAAAATATAATGCGTCTTGAGATTGAAAAAGAAGCTCTTCTTTCAGATATAAATAAAAAAAATAAATCTGTAAAATCCAAAATAGCTCAAATTGAGAAAAACATTGCAGATATGAAAGAGAAAACCGCAGAGTTAAAATTGCGCTGGGAGAACGAAAAGCAACTTTTAAAAAATATAAAGTCATTTAAGAAAAATCTTGAAGACTTAAAACAAGAAGAAGAGCAAGCAGAATTGCGTGGAGATATAGCTCGTACCGCCACCATAAGGCACGGACTTGTTCCTGAAACATCTTCTAAACTTGAAGAAAGTATTAAAAAATTAGGCAAAATACAAAAAAAACGACGCATTTTGAGAGAAGAGGTTACAGAAGAAGATATTGCGCGTGTAGTTAGCGAATGGACCGGGATTCCGGTTTCAAAAATGCTTGAAGCGGAAGCCGAAAAACTTGCAAGAATAGAGAGTGAGTTATCAGAGAGAATTATTGGTCAAAAAGAAGCAATATCTAAAATTGCGGATGCCATAAAACGCTCTCGTACAGGAATCTCAGATCCGGCCAGACCGATAGGCTCATTTCTCTTTTTGGGTCCTACAGGTGTTGGTAAAACAGAACTCACAAAAGCGCTCACTGAATTTATTTTTAATGATGAAAATGCTCTTATAAGAGTTGATATGTCTGAATTTATGGAAAAACACAGTGTTTCAAAAATGATTGGTTCTCCTCCCGGCTATGTCGGACATGAAGATGGTGGATCCTTGACAGACCAAGTTCGTCATCGTCCGTATTCTGTGTTGCTTTTTGATGAGATAGAAAAAGCTCATCCGGAAGTCTTTAATATATTACTTCAGGTTTTGGATAATGGGTACTTGACAGACGCAAAGGGAAATAAAGTAAACTTTAGAAATACGATAATAATTATGACAAGCAACTTGGGCGCAGAATATATTGATAAAATGAGTCAATTTGGATTTTCCACAGCAAAAACTGACAAGCAAAAATATATTGATGCGAAAGAGAAAGTAACAAAAAAAGTAAAAGAATTTTTTAGACCGGAATTTTTGAATCGTTTAGATGAAATAATTATCTTTGACATACTGGATGAAAAAAGCATAAAAGAAATTGTCCGATTACAACTTGATATTGTTAAAAAAAGATTAGAAGATAAAAAAATCAAACTCACTCTTTCCTCAAAGGCCATATCGCTTTTGGCAAAACTCGGTTATACTCCTCAATATGGAGCAAGACCACTCAAACGCGCGATACAAACAAAAATTTTAACTCCTATTGCAAATATGATTATAAAAGATGGTCTTATTTCGGGAGGCTCTGTTAAAGTTGATACCAAAGATGATGAATTTGTATTTTCTTTGCTTTTGCATAGTAATTCTAGACAAACTCGTCGCGCGAGAATAAAAAAACAAATAGACTTGGTTAGCAAGTAGATATTTACTAAAATATTTTTTCTGTTAGAATATGTTGAGTTGCGTCGGTGGCAGAGTGGTCAATTGCACGAGGCTGTAAACCTCGCGGATTTATCCTACGTTGGTTCGAATCCAACCCGGCGCACCAAATTTATCAAATTATAAACTTGCGTACTTCTTTGTATTTTATATACTACTTCTCGGTGCCCGAAAAGGGTGTGTTCATTTAAATAAAGAGAAGGAGACAAAAATGAAAAAAACTTCCAGCTCCAGCAATCCGGTGAATGCTCTTGTGGCATATTTTGAATCTGCGCCAGAGGATCTAAGTCATTGGTATGTTGGTCAGTATATCTTTAGGCATCTTGCCATTCCTTTAGATCAGAGAGATTTTCTTTCTGGAAAGTTTAAATTATTCGCATTGAGATTTGGCTATCAAGATAATGACCCGTTTATAACAGGTACAATTAATATCGTGCATGGAGAGAAGTTGAGGACTTTCCAACCAAAAGATATGGGCAAATTGATTATTCATTTCATAAAAACATTGAATAATCGTATTCCAAATCCTGGGGAAAAACTAAAAGCAATAATAACCTTTTTGAAGTATTACGAGATGCATGAAAAAATGTTACGACAGCTTCTTTTATCAAAAGCAAGGGAGCTTGGTGTTTCTGGTAATGAAATATCAAATGAGATAAATTTATTATTTGCGATGAGTTGATATCGCTTTAACCCCCGAACGCCTTGCGTTCGGGGGTTTGTTTTTTTTAAAAATATGTCATAATTATATTATGAGTTTTCAGAGATTATTCACTTTTCTTATAGTTTTTATTTTCTTTATTATTCCTGTATTAGTATTTGCCGAACCGAGTGGCAATTTTACAGGTAATGTCGCACCAAAATGTTCGGGGTCGGATTGCTCGTGGAGTGATTTAATAGAATTTGGAAAAAATATATTAAACTTTATAATTTATATAGCAATTATTGCTGCCGCTTTAATGTTTGCGTATGCAGGATTTTTATATATGACAGACGGTGGATCATCTACAAAAATAAAGGATGCTCACGGTATATTTTTTAATGTTGCAGTCGGTATAATTATCGTCCTTGTTGCATGGCTTCTTGTTGATACATTGCTAAAAACATTAACCGGGGATGGGATTAAAAAATGGACTCAACCAAGATCAAGTATAGAGAAAAGCTTGCATAGTCTCGGATAATTTTGTATAGTATTACCAATGAGTCAAGATAGATTAATAAAAATAGCATGTAGCGATTGTGGGCATACCTTATATTCTGAGCGCAGAAAAAAAGGAGACAATATACAAAAGCTTGAAATAAAAAAGTATTGTTCAAAGTGTAAAAAGCACAAGCTTTTTAAGGAAAAAAAGAAGTAGTTTTTTCTCTTGTAATTTTGTGTTAGTATATAACTCCAAAGGGGTGTAGCTCAGTTGGCTAGAGCACGGGCCTCCAAAGCCCGGTGTCGCAGGTTCGAGTCCTGTCACCCCTGCAAAAACACTTACCGTAAAATATGAATATATTGTCGGTTTATGTGTTTTTTAGGGAGTGCATTTATTGTAAGTAAATTTAAGTATTATGATTGATAAAAAAGAAAATAAGATATTAGAATTTATCAAGGAGGCGGTGCGTCTGGTAGGAGCTAGTGCTGGGGTTATCTTGCTTGCGATAGGCATGGTTATGCTTTTGCAGGCGCTTTTGAAGTTATATGTTTTCCAAATTAAAACTGAGAGTTACGGGGATTTTAGTTATCGTTGCGCGCGTTTTGACCCTATGACGCCGGAAGTGCTTCCACTTGATTTAGCTGGGCCACATCACAAGGCATCTCAGAAGCCAAAAGATTTAAGTGCAGAAGAAAAGGCAAAGATGCAAAAGCAGTATGATGAATGCATTAAAAAAGAAGAGCAAAAAGCTGAGCTTAGGTATAAAAAAAGTAAAAAGTCAGACATGGCAGACGGCGTTGCGTTTTTAATTGCTGGCACCGTATTGCTTCTTATGTTCCGCAGAAAGAGAAAGAATTCTATCTTTTAAAAGTTTTTTCGGTTGTGGTATCAAGATAGGCGCGCGGCCTTCGCCCGCGCGCCGCGCTTGGCACAAGGATTGCGCATAAGGGGTAGATACTATTGTTTTTGCATATACTCATTTTGTTTTTAGAAAAACAAAATCCATAGTTGTTTTT
>JALSPS010000015.1 GCA_026985835.1 Candidatus Kaiserbacteria bacterium | reverse complement strand
CTACGATAGTGAACCTGATTACGCTTGGAACTACGACGAAGCGCCAACCACCGATTGGAACTTTGACCAAGAACCAAGCTACGATTGGAACTACGATAGTGAACCTGATTACGCTTGGAACTACGACGAAGCGCCAACCACCGATTGGAACTTTGACCAAGAACCAAGCTACGACTGGAACTACGATAGTGAACCTGATTACGCTTGGAACTACGACGAAGCGCCAACCACCGATTGGAACTTTGACCAAGAACCAAGCTACGATTGGAACTACGATAGTGAACCTGATTACGCTTGGAACTACGATAATAAACCTCTGACCCTTACTAAGGTAGCGGATATTGTTCCGATGAAACTTACAAAAGTTGCGGATATCAAACCACTTACACTAACAAAAGTAGCAGATATTGTGCCCGCAACAACATACACACCACCAAAACGTACAGTAACACCGCGTACCACATACACCCAGCCACGTCACACCACGCCAACAACATACAGCAAACCCATCAAAGTGCCGGTACGCACTGTTTCAACACCGGTTCGTGTCGCAACCGCAACTCCTGTACCACGCCCGGTTCCGGTGCCAACACCACGCCCTGTTCCTACTCCTGTTCCGACTCCCGTACCAACGCCTGTTCCAGCCCCTCGTCCGGTTCCCGTACCGACCCCTCGTCCTGTACCTGTTCCAACCCCTCGTCCTGTGCCAGTACCCACACCTGTTCCAACCCCTCGTCCTGTTCCGGTTCCCGTACCGACCCCTGTTCCAACACCTCGTGTAATTCCTTTACCAACTCCTGTACCGCAACCTATTCCACAACCTGTTGCAAATACACCAAAATGTCAGATATTTGTCGCAAATACAGCTCGTCCAAACTCTACAATACAAATAAACTGGGTCGCTTCTCTGAACACAACTCGCGCGGTATTAAAAGGTACATATCTTCCAGCTCATAATGTGAATATTGTCGGTGGTCGCGGATTTGAAAGGGTTCGCATAGGAGGAGCTCAAACATACCAATACACACTTACGGTTTATGGAGCTGGTGGATCAAGTACATGTACGGCTTCTATAAATGTGACAAATACGGCTCCGGCTCCCGGATACTACTATGGGGGTGTACAAACACAAACTGTTTATGTTCCAACTCCGATTTATCCTGAAAACCCTAATGTGACAGAAAGTACTGTTGTAACAAACGCTCCGGCAAAAATGCAAATTGCTCAAATTCCATATACCGGTGCTGATGATCTTGGATATATCTTGACAATGATTTCTATCGCTCTTGCGCTTGGATTTGCAGGATTTGTTTATCGCGATCAGTTTGCGCTCGCTTTTACTGGAATGTTTTCAAGAGTGGAAAATAAAGAACCGATTATATTAAGCGAAGAGGTTATTGAAGATAATCTGGAAGATGATAATGTTATAGAAGAGGTTAGTGAAGATAGTATTGAAACACAGGATTCAATAACACTTGTAAACGATGCAAATGGTCCAAGGCTTAGCTTCACTCGCTTTACAAAATAATTTGTAAATTGAGTGTCGCCGTCTAAGATAATTGTCAAAATAAATAAGCCTTCAAAACGACGCAAAGGTCCCGCAAGAGCGAAGCTCTTGCGGGACCTTGTGTTTCCAGGCTTTTATTAATAGGTATGTTTGGATTACATATATGATAACCCAAAGACCTTGACAAATATATATCATTATAGTATAATGTACTTATTATGAAAAGAGTAAATAAAATAATAACAAAGATCACATTAGCTTTTGTATTGATGGTATTTACAATTGTTGTTCCGTTAAATACTGTTTCTGCTAAAACTGCGGTTAATATAGGCTTTCAGTATAATGGACAATATGCTGGAATTCCTATAAATGCCGGATTTAGATATACAAATTATAATTCCGCTCCTGTGAACTATTATTATCATACTCCAAATACCTATACCCAGAATTATACTTATTCGTATCCGCAATACTACACACAGTATTACCCGCAATACTACACACAGTACTACCCACAGTATTACACGCCTTGCTATGATAATTATACCATAGGGCCATATTATGAGAGTACAAACAGCCACGCTAATTGTTCGGATGCTTTGGAAGATTGGAATAATAGATATGGTATGCCAAATCAATTTCTAACAGAGGCATACGGGACTCCGTTTTATCATTAGTTGTTTTGTTGCAAAAAGCCCCGCAAGAGCTTCGCTCTTGCGGGGCTTTGATTATGCGCTTATTTCACTTTGTAATTTTTGAATAAATTCATCAATGCCATATACTCCGGATTTAATATCTGTATTTTTGGAGGCTTCAATTTTTAGTGAGTTTGTTTTTTGTTCATCTTCGCCGATAACAGCAATATATGGAATCTTTTCTGTTTTTGCTTTGCGTATTTTTTTGCCAAGAGAATCTGTGGAATTATCAAAATATACGCGTATATCGGCATTTTGCATTTCTTTTAAAGCACTTTGCGCGTATTCATTATATTCGTTCGCAATTGGTATAATTCGGAGCTGTTCTGGAGCGAGCCAAACAGGAAAATGGCCGGCAAAATGTTCTATCATAACCGCCATAAAGCGCTCAAGTGAGCCTGCAATTGCGCGGTGAATCATAATCGGTCTTTTCTTTTTTCCATCTTTATCAGTGTATTCCAGGTTAAAGCGTTTAGGCATTGAAAAATCAAGCTGAACGGTGCCGAGTTGCCATTCTCTGCCAAGTGCATCTTTAAATTGAAAATCAAGCTTCGGACCGTAAAACGCAGCTTCGCCCTCAATCCTTTTGTACGGAAGATTTTCTTCTTTAGCTATGCGCTCAAGTGTTTCTTCGGCTTTGATAAAGAGTCCATCCTCTTCAATCATATATTTTTCTGGGTGTTTTGGGTCGCTTACTGATAAGGAAACCCAAAATTCTCCATCTTTATACATACCAAGAGATGTGTAAAATGATTTTATGATTGAAACAATGTTTCTTATTTCTTCTTCAATTTGATCTTCTGCGCAAAACGCGTGTCCGTCATCTTGAGTTATTGCGCGTACTCTGGCCAGTCCAAGTAGCTCTCCGGCTTGTTCATCACGGTATACAACGCCATTTTCAGCAAAGCGCATTGGTAAATCTTTATATGAGCGTGGTTCGGATGCGTAAATTTGAGTATGATGAGGGCAATTCATAGGCTTCATAACAAACTGTGTATCACCCTTGCCTTTTACCTTAAATAAATCATCTTTAAATTTTTCCCAATGTCCGCTCGTTTCGTAAAGTTCTTTTTTTGTTATATGAGGAATTGTAACCCTCTTCCATCCGAGTTCTTTTTGAAGACCCCATATTTTATTTGTTATAAGATCACGCATTAATGTACCTTTCGGTGTAAAAAGGGGTAATCCGGCGCCTATCAGATCTGAAAATGTAAATAATCCAAGTTCTTTGCCAAGTTTGCGATGATCGCGTTTTTTTGCTTCTTCAATTTTTTCTTGATATTTTTTTAGTTCCTCTTCATCTTCAAATGCAACTCCATAAATTCTTGTAAGCATAGGATTATTTTCATCTCCTCGCCAATATGCTCCGGCAATTTTTGTTAATTTGAATGCTTTTAATTGACCGGTTTTTTCGATATGCGGACCTTCACAAAGCTGAGAAGAAATTGCATTTTCAAGATTTTCTCCGATATAATAAACACTTATTTCTTCTCCATTTTTGCTTATTTCTTCTATAAGTTCCTCTTTGTATCTGTCTCCTTTGTGTAGAGCAAGCGCTTCTTCTTTTGACACGACTTGTTTTTTAATGGGAAAATCTTTATTGATTATCCAACGCATCTTTTTTTCTATTTTTTTTAAATCTGTTTCTTTGAAATCCACTTTGCCAAAATCAAAGTCTTGATAAAACCCTTCTTCCGTCCAAGGTCCGACTCCCAAAGAAATCTTATCTTTACCATAGAGCATTTGTACGGCGGCTGTCATAATATGACTGGCGGAATGTTTTAATTTTATTGATTTATCATCCATATTTTTTCGTTAGTTAATAAAAATCGTCCCGGCAGAACGCGCAAAGCGCGTTCTGCCGGGACGACTCTTGCCGCGGTTCCACCCGGCTTCCTTGCAAACAGCAAGGCACTTATTTAAGCAGGTTAGGGGAACAATCCCGCGCAAGCTTGTGGTTGGTGACCACAACAATCCCTGCAATATCTGTATACTAAAACAAATATCATATTTTGCAAGTAAATTTGCTTGTGGATTATTCGATTTGCATTTTTTTTAAAAATCTGTAGGCTACTGCGCAGGCTCAATCAATAAGAGGGAGGTAAAAATGTCTCTAGTATCAATTGATATAACGCCAGCTGAAGAGTATCCTCTTGCATTCACCGCGCAAGATGAAGTTATTTTATCAAAAAAAGTAAAGGCTCGTGTTCTCCGTAAAATAAAAGAAGAAGAAATTGATATTCAAGAGTGCAGTATTTCATTGTCTATATATAATGACGGGGGTGCATATTTGTGCTTGTGTTATGGTAAAAAACTGATTTTTGATTGCTGGCTTATTCCGAGCCAGTGGAGATATAGAAATAGGTAAGTTTTACCCGCGTTGATTTATCAACGCGGGTTTATTTATTGGAGAGTTTTATATAAAAAATTTTAAATATAACAAATCTGGATTTTTTGTTGCAAAATTCTGTAAATTCTGTATACTTGCGCGGTATGGTTGTACGAATGAGAGTAACTCGGGCGCACCGAGATAATAGAAGGAGTCATCACGCTCTAAAGGAGCCACGTCTTTCAAAGTGCTCCAACTGTGGTGGATACCATTTGCGTCACAGAGTTTGTCCGGATTGTGGATATTACAGAGGTAAGTTAGTTGTTGATGTTGTGGCAAAAAAAGAAAAGAAAATGCAAAAACAACTTTCTGATAGCAAAATTACAAAAAAAGCATCTGATGATTCTCCAGAAAAAGAAACAAAAACCAAAACCGCAAAAAAAGAAACATCCAAAAAAAATACTGCAAAAAAGAAAACTACAAAATCCAAGAAAGATAAAAAAGATGATTAAAACCGGGGATTTATCCTCGGTTTTTCACACTGCAAACTTGCCAGAGCTCATAATCTTGTTATACTAATTGACATTAGTAGATAACAATTAGTTCTTTATGGCGAATAGACACATAGCAAGAAGCGTAGTATTACAATCTCTGTTTGAGGTTGATACTGGATTGCGCGACTCTGAAA
>JALSPS010000014.1 GCA_026985835.1 Candidatus Kaiserbacteria bacterium | reverse complement strand
CCATTATATCGTATATCTATTAAAGCGTTGGTTTTGGATAATGATAAAAGGTTTTTATTGCAAAAAGAAGAAAGTGGAGTTTGGGATTTGCCGGGTGGCGGATTGGAATTTGGAGAGAAACCGAAAGAGGCATTGGAAAGAGAGGTACGAGAAGAAATGGGATTGAGAGTTTTTGATATAAGTTCAAAGCCGGATTACTTTATAACAGTATTATTTGACAAATATAAAATATGGGGAGCAAATGTAATCTATAAAGCGAAGATAAATAATATAGAGAATTTTACAAGATCAATTGAATGCACGGAAACCAGATTTTTCTCATCAAAAGAAGCACTTGAGAATGAAGATGTGTTACCAAATGTAAAAGAATTTGCAAAAATTTATATCTATGATGAATCAGAAAAATAATTTGTTATTTCCAGAACAAATAACAGTAATGTATAATGTGTTAATTTAATCATTTAAAATATATTATATTATGAACATTTTAATTTTTATTGCAGTTTTAATAGTACTTATAGTTGTTCATGAGCTTGGGCATTTTCTTATTGCAAAATTATTTAAGGTGCGAGTTGATGAATTTGGAGTTGGTTATCCTCCGCGCGCTTTTACAATTGGCAGGATTGGCGAAACTGAGTACACAATAAATTGGATACCGTTTGGAGGATTTGTTCGTATTTTTGGAGAAACAAAAGATGATTCAATATCAGATGCGGAAAAAAAGAGGGCTCTGGTTTATAAGAATCCTTTTGTGCAAATAGCCGTACTTGCGGGAGGAGTCTTGTTTAATATGATCTTTGCTTGGATTTTATTTTCTGCAACATTTATGCTTGGCGCCCCTGCTTCGGTCGCAGAATCTCAATATGGAGTTCAGCCTACGAGACTTTTGATTTCTTCAATCATTCCTTCAACCCCGGCAAGTATGAGCGATTTAAAAGCCGGTGATGAGATTCATTTGTTGGAGTCAAATTCTAAGACGCACAAGGATAAAATTACAAAAATCACACCAAGCGCAGTTGCGGAATTTATAAAAAGACACAAAGGCGAGGAGTTGTTATTTACTGTTACTCATCTTGGTTCTACAACAAAAGCAATTGTTCCGATTACGCCGGTTCAGGGTATTTTAAAAGATTCTCCCGGTACTCCCGCAGTTGGAATAGCTATGAATCTTGTAACAGATGAACCTATGGGATTTTTAAGCGCTTTAAAGTATGGAGCAGATGCAACTCTGGGAAGTTTTGTTATGGTGTATAATGGTCTTGTAAAACTCTTTAGTTCGGCATTTATGGGTAATGTTGATTGGAAACAAGTCGCCGGTCCTGTTGGAATAGTAGGTATAGTTGGGCAGGCATCGTCAATCGGTATGATATATCTTTTGAATGTTGTTGCTTTTATATCAGTTAATCTTGCGTTGGTTAATTTGATTCCAATCCCGGCACTTGATGGAGGTAGAATTTTATTTGTTTTAATTGAGGCAATAATAAGAAGGCCTTTGCCCGGGTTTATAACAACGACTCTAAATGTTGTAGGATTTGGCGCTCTCATACTCTTTATGCTTTTTATTACTTACCATGATATTTTGAAACTACTTTCATAAGGTATAGAAAATTATACAAACTGATGAATTAGAAAGATAACAGATTTCTTTATACTTTTTACTCTATTTTAGCTGATTTGGTATAAAAGAATTTCTTTGTTATTATACGGGTATGAGACAATCAAAACTTTTTACAAAAACCAGAAAAGAAGCCCCATCTGATGAGGTATCAAAAAATGCACAACTTCTTATTCGCGCGGGATTTATAAATAAGGAAATGGCGGGAGTTTATTCAATGTTACCTCTGGGATTGAAAACACACGAAAAGATAAAGCAAATAATAAGAGAAGAAATGAATGCTATAGGAGGACAAGAGATTTTAATGTCTTCTCTTCAACCAAAAGAAATTTGGGAAAATACCGGGCGTTGGGATGATGAATTGGTGGATGTTTGGTTTAAGGCTGAATTAAAAGCCGGAGGAGAGGTTGGATTTGGTTGGTCGCATGAAGAACCGATTGGCGAGATGATGAAAAATCATATTCGCAGTTTTAAAGATTTACCTGTTTATGTTTATCAATTTCAAAACAAACTGCGAAATGAGTTGCGCGCAAAAAGTGGAATTATGCGCGGTAGAGAATTTGGCATGAAAGATTCATATTCATTTTGCGATGGAGAAGAACAGCATAATAAAATATATGAAGACACAATAAAAGCCTATGAGAGAATTTTTGAACGCTTTGGTATAGCGGATAGAACATTTATGACTTTTGCTCCCGGTGGTGCATTTACCGAATTTAGTCATGAGTTTCAAACAATTTGTGATGCGGGAGAGGATTACATATATCTAAATAAAGAAAAAAACATAGCTATAAATGAAGAAGTTATGAGTGAAGAAACCTTGCAAAAATTAGGAGTAAAAAAAGAAGAGCTAAAACGAGTTAAAACAGCTGAGGTTGGAAATATATTTAATTTTGGACTGCAAAAAGCTAAAGATATAGGATTATTTTATAAAAATGAAGCTGGAGAAAAAACTCCCGTATGGATGGGGTCTTACGGAATTGGAACCACAAGAATGATGGGCGTTTTGGCAGAAGTTATGTCTGATAATAAAGGGCTTGTATGGCCTGAGGAAGTATCACCTTTCAAGATTCATTTGATTCTTTTGGATGGTAAAGATACAACTGATGCACGAGACGAAGCTGAGAGACTTTATGAGGATTTATTATCAAGAGGCGCGGATGTTTTGTATGATGATAGAGAAGTTTCGGCAGGACAAAAGTTTGCGGATGCGGACTTGATTGGTATTTCCAACAGATTCGTAATTAGTGATAAAACACTTTCTGCTGGTCAAATTGAATACTACTCAAGACAAAAAGGCACAACAAAAATGATTACAGAGCAAGAATTAATTGAAAGATATGTTTAAACAAATAAAAAATTTTTTCATAAATTTAAAAAATAAGTTTTTTGGAACAATCTCTGATGAAATTGGGATTGATCTTGGGACAACAAATACTCTCGTTTATGTCAAAGGTAGGGGAATTGTAATAAACGAACCATCAATTGTTGCCGTTAATTCAAAAACCGGGCAAATCGTTGCGGTTGGGCAAGTTGCCAAAAATATGCTTGGCAGAACACCTGGACACATAAAAGCGGTTCAACCGGTTATTGATGGTGTTATTTCTGATTTTGAAATAACAGAAGAAATGCTTGCATATTTGCTTGATAAGGCTTCTGGAAAAAGAATGAAGTTTTTCGGTCCGCGAGTTGTTGTAGGTGTACCAAGCGGAATAACGAATGTTGAAGTGCGCGCTGTAGAGGATGCTGCAAAAAATGCCGGCGCGCGCGAAGTTTACATTGTAGAAGAGCCAATGGCGGCGGCTGTCGGTATAAAATTGCCAGTTAAAACTCCAACCGGCTCAATGGTTGTGGATATAGGAGGTGGAACAACCGATATCGGAATTGTTTCTTTGGGGGGGCTTGTAAATGCGCGCAATATCACGGTTGCAGGAGATACATTCAATAATGATATTATAAATTATATAAGAAGCGAATTTAAGATATTGATTGGCAAAAAGACGGCAGAAGAAATAAAAATAAAAGTAAATTCCGTTAAAGAACTTGATGAACCGTTAGAGACAATTGTTCGTGGGAGAGATTTGGTTTCAGGGCTTCCGCGTGAGGTTGTAATTACAGATACTGATGTTCGTGATGCAATAAGCACATCGGTTTTGAGGTTGGTGGAAGTGATCAAAGAAGTTCTTGAAACGACTCCGCCGGAAGTTGTCGCCGATGTTATGAGAAAAGGAGTTTATCTAACCGGGGGAGGGGCGCTGTTACGCGGATTGGATGACCTTTTAAAAGAGGAGTTAGGAGTACCTGTTAGAGTTGCTGATGACCCGCTAACCGCTGTAGTTCGCGGAACCAGCGAAATACTTACTGATATTCCCGGTTATAAAGAAGCATTAATAACACACGATTATGAATTTACGCCGAAGGAATAAAAATAAGATAAGTAAAAAAATTATCTTTTTGTTGTTATCATTGATAACTCTTTTTGGTATCAATTTTTTTACGAATGGTTTTTTTACATCAAATTTATCGTATCTTATTCCAACATTTTCAAATAGATTTAATGTTTCCAATTTAAATTTTTTTGCAGGTGTTGAAAACTTTAATTCAAATTCTATAAAAAAAGAAAACGAAGAATTAAAATCAGAGCTAAATGACCTTAGAGTGCTAAGGTATGAAAACGCTTTTCTAAAAGAAGAAAACAAGAGTTTAAGAAATTTATTCGCAACAAGTACGATTTCCTCAAGAGCGATTATAGCTGATGTATATTCAACTTTTGGAGTTTTTCCTTATGGCACAATTCTTATATCTACAAACGGTACAAATATAAATGAGGGCGATATTGTGATGGCAAATAATGCGGTTGCAATAGGTGTGGTTTCAAAGAAAAATTCTGATAATACTGCACTTGTTACACTTTTTTCTTCCAATGGTTATAAATTAAAGGTTATATTAAAATCAGATGATGAGGAGCCAACATTCTTAGAAGCGCTTGGGGTGGGGCATGCTTCATTTGTAATTAAAGTTCCTAGGGATTTACAAATAAACAAGGGGGACTTTGTTTATTCTCCCGAATCTTTTGGCAGAATTGTGGCTGAAGTATATGATATAGAAGAAAAGCCTGAAGATGCTTTTAAAACTGTTTTTGCAAGAGTACCGCAAAATATAGAAACCCTGGAACTTGTATCCGTTTTGCAAAAATAATATGAATAAACTACTATTGAGATTATTATTATTGATTCTTATTCTTGCATCTATATATTTTAACCACATATTTATTTTTGCCGGATTGATTATATTTTCATTTATTTTTTATGATGCGTATGAACTTATTTTTTTGTCAATTTTAATTGATATGATTTTTGGGTATCCGGTTTATGGTATCTCAATTCTTAGTATTTTTTGGACTCTTTTTTCTTTAATTTTATTTTTTACACGACAAGCGCTCAAAAAATTATTATTTTAGAATATGTTTAGAAAAGATAAAATACAAGATATTGATCCCGAGGATATTTTTTTGGACTCATCAAATTTATCGTCATTTGATAAAGATCAGTTTCAGGGTAAAGTAACACATAAAATTTCAAAAACAGCTTTATTTTCTCTCGCTTCTTTATTTTTTTTAACTGCG
>JALSPS010000013.1 GCA_026985835.1 Candidatus Kaiserbacteria bacterium | reverse complement strand
TTTGTTGACATTGCCGGCCTCGTAAAGGGCGCAGCGCAAGGCGAGGGGCTTGGTAATCAATTTTTAGAAAATATACGAAAATGTGATGCAATTGCGGAAGTTGTTAGAGTTTTTGAAGACGAGGATGTAATTCATGTAGACGGAGCGGTTGATCCTGTTCGTGATATAAATGTAATAAATCTTGAATTAATTTTGGCAGATATGCAAACGGTATCAAAGCGTATTGAAACTCTTAGCAAAGATATAAAAAGAGGAGAAAAAGAAGCTATAAAATTGCAAGGAATTTTAAATAAGGTTATGAATACTCTAGAAAGTGGACACTTGGCCAATACAACTGATATTTCAAAAGATGAATTGCAACTTTTAAAACCCTTGAATCTTCTTACACTCAAGCCTTTTATGTATGTATTAAATCATAAATCTGTCGCAAGAAATATACCTGATATGAATGATGAACGAGCTGATAACCTCAAAAATTTTTTAGAAAATGCCGGCATAAAATATGTAAAGATAGATGCCGGAGTTGAAAATGAATTAAAAGATGTAGATGATTCTGATGCAATGGATTTTCGTCGTGAATTTGGAGTTCTCGAATCCGGCATTGATACAATGATACGCGCAGGTTATGAGCTTCTTGATTTGATATCATTCTTCACAACAGGAGAGAAAGAAACTCGTAGCTGGACAATTAAAAGAAATTCAACCGCACCGGAAGCCGGAGCTGCAATACACACTGACTTTCAAAATAAATTTATTCGCGCACAAGTTATTGAAACTCAAAAATTACTGGAGGCCGGATCATACTCGGAGGCTCGCTCGCGAGGATGGGTAAGAACAGAGGGTAAAGATTATGTAGTTCAAGATGGAGATGTTATTGAATTTTTGCATAGTTAAAACAATTGCTCAAAAAACTTGACATCTTGTATTTCTTATATACTCTCTTGCCAGGCACTGAGTAGAGCAAAAGGAGGAAAAAATGGTTACATATTTCTTGCTTAATGTATTGATTGTCTTTGCTATTCATTCATTGATTATAGAGATTATGAATACCAAAATACCAACTAAGAATGATTTTCAAAGAAATTTGATATCAATAATTTCTTTGATATTGCCTTTTTTTGCGGTGGATTTTTACACCTTATATTCAGGAAATGTTATATGGCCTCTTTACATAGGTGTGCTGATTAATCCCTCAACCAATTCAATTCCTTTCCTTTTAAGCGAGAGGGAATAAAATAAAAGAGGCGTCTTGCGCGCCTCTTTTCTTTTTTATATTTTAATATAGAATGTTTCTATGCGTGAATATAATCATAAAGAAATAGAAAATAAGTGGCGAAAAAGATGGACTGATGCGGATATTTATAAAACCAAAGAACAAAAAGATAAACCAAAGTTTTATGTTCTTGATATGTTTCCATATCCATCCGGAGCGGGACTTCATGTTGGGCATCCTAAAGGTTATATTGCAACAGATATAATTTCAAGATATAAAAAAATGCAAGGATTTAGTGTTTTGCATCCTATGGGCTGGGATGCTTTTGGGTTGCCGGCAGAACAATATGCCATAAAAAATAAAGTACATCCTCGCATAGCAACTGATAAAAATATAGCAACTTTTAAATCTCAACTTGAAAAAATATCTCTTAATTACGACTGGAATAGAGAAATATCAACAACGGATCCCGATTTTTATAAATGGACACAATGGGCTTTCATTCAAATGTTTAAAAAAGGCCTTGTTTACAGGAGTGAAGAACCTATAAATTGGTGCCCATCTTGCAAAACAGGACTCGCAAATGAAGATTTAGAGGGGGGAAAATGTGAAAGGTGCGGAAGTGATATTGAGCAAAAACCAATTCCGCAATGGATAATAAAAATCACAAAATATGCCGACAGACTTCTTGAAGATTTAGATGAGTTAGACTGGCAAGAACACATAAAAGAACTTCAAAGAAATTGGATAGGTCGCAGTTATGGCGCAGAAATCGACTTTCCTATAAAAGGAAAAGGAGAGAGTATTCGTATATTCACAACCCGTCCTGATACCATCTTTGGCGCAACATATATGGTACTTGCCCCGGAGCATAACCTTGTTAAAAAATGGATAGGAGAGGGAATAATAGAAAACAAAGAGGAAATTGAAAATTACATTCAAAAAGCAAAAAACAAAAGTGAAATTGATAGAACAGATGTTACCAAAGAAAAAACCGGTGTAGAAATCAAAGGTATCAAGGCAATAAACCCGGCACGCCAAAAAGCGGGAATGGATGATGTTGAAATACCAATTTTTATCGCCGATTATGTTTTGTCGCATTATGGGACCGGAGCGATTATGGCAGTTCCTGCGCATGATGAAAGAGATTTTGATTTTGCGCAAAAATATAGTTTGCCTATTGTACAGGTAATAGACTGTGGCGAAGTTCCTTGTACAGGTCCAGGTAAACTAATAAACTCCGAATCATTTAATGACAAAAACTCAGAAGAGCTAAAAGAGAAAATCACCGAATATGTTGACGGAAAAATGACAAAAACTTATCGCTTGCGCGATTGGGTATTTGCTCGTCAAAGGTATTGGGGTGAACCTATTCCACTTATATACTGTGAAAACTGCGCAAAAAAAGATACTGGCACAAATCCAAATGCAGGCTGGCATCCTGTTCCTGAAAAAGATTTGCCACTTACACTCCCTGAGGTTGAAAGTTATGAACCAACCGGAACAGGCGAAAGTCCACTTGCCGGAATTAGCGAGTGGGTAAATACAAAATGCCCGGTTTGCGGAGCTCCTGCAAAACGAGAAACAAACACAATGCCTCAATGGGCGGGATCAAGTTGGTATTATTTGCGTTATATTGATCCTCATAATAATGATGAGCTGGTGAATAAAGAAAAAGAAAAATACTGGTCTCCGGTTGATTTTTATGTTGGGGGAGCGGAACATGCAACAAGACATCTGATTTATGCAAGATTCTGGCATAAATTTTTATACGATATTGGTGTTGTAAATTACAAAGAACCGTTTCAAAAACTTCAAACCGTGGGGCTTATAATGGCTGAAGATGGCCGTAAAATGAGTAAACGATGGGGTAATGTTATAAATCCGGATGAGATTATTGAAAATTACGGAGCTGACACATTACGAGTATATGAGATGTTTATGGGACCATTTGACCAAGCTGTCGCTTGGAGTATGGACGGACTTATGGGGCCTCGTAGATTTTTAGAAAGAGTCTTTACTCTTGCCGAAAAACTTTCAGAACACTCTGATGAAAAACTGGAAAAACTTTTGCACAAAACGATCAAAAAAGTATCTTTTGATATTGAAAATATGAAATATAATACTGCCATTGCGCAAATGATGGTTTTTGCTCGAGAAGCTGAAAAGTCTAATATATCAAAAAATGATTTTATCAAGTTTTTAAAAATACTTTCTCCATTCGCTCCGCATATTACACAAGAACTCTGGGAGGAACTCGATAATCCAGATTTTATTATGGAAAATGAATGGCCTGAATTTGATGAAAAAAAAGCAAAGGACGAAGAAATCACAATAGGAGTGCAGGTTAATGGCAAGGTGCGCGCAGAAATCTCTCTTACTCCTGAAACAACTGAAGAAAAAGCTCGCGCGCTCGCCATCGAGGCGGTATCTGAGTTTGTTAAAGATAAAGAAATAAAAAGGTTTATTTATGTTCCAGGTAAAATTGTAAGCATTGTGGTGTAAAGATGTTCCGGCAAAGAGGGCGAAGCCCTCTTTGCCGGAACCTTAATTTTACCGAAAACCTACAGATAATTAAACTCCAGATCTAAAACAATAATCCAAACAATCCCTTAATAATTCTTATAGGAGCAAGAACTACATTTTTTAATGCGCTTATTATTGGTGAAGTTTTACTTTCGCCTGGAGCTTGAACTCTATAGACGCGTGTATCGGTTTGAGTTTGATTATTTTTGGACGAAGATGAGAACAATCCTAAAAATCTTGTAATAAAGTTATTAGAGAGTGAATCACTCTTAGTATAAAGAATATCCTTTATCTCTTGTAAAAGAGCCGGAAGAGTAAAAGAAACTTTAGCCTCAGAAAGAGGATTACCATCTTCATCAACACGAATAGTAAATGCTACCAATCCTGATACTTTTTTTGTAATAACATCAAATCTATTGAATATAGCTGTTTTAATTATTAAATCAGGATTTTTTATACCTCTTTTAATAAGTTGAGCGCGGAGATGTGTCAACAAAAGTAATTGTTTATCAATTGGCATAATCCTTGCCTCAACGGGAGATATGCCGGCATTTGAAACAAACTCTGTGGCACTCGTGGTTATACGCACAGAGCCACTCGTTTCTTTTAAAATTTGTTTTTGTAAGCGAATTATACCGGCTTGCTCTTTCAAACGCTTTAGAGCGGCCTCAATGACATATGCCGGAATACGCGTACCAAAACGAGTTTTTGTATATCTTGGATCAGAATCAAACGGGATACCAAGTTCAAAAACATCATCTCCATAAAACTCGCGAAGAGCGACTTCAAATGGGGTAATGTCTGCAAGATCATATTTTGATTTATCTATTCTCTGAGTTGGCACTCTGTCTGCCATACGTACAAAGGCGCGAGTAAATTCAGACCAACCGGCTTTCTCATCAAAAATTCCACCTTCAGGTATAAAAATTATATTTCCATCTTCATCATAAATACCAAATTTTGTTTTCCCATTCTCTTTTTTAATGGCAAGAATTTTTCCAATTTTTTTGCTGACAACTGTAACTGCACTTTTTGTCTTATCTAACAAATAAACATAGGAATTTGATTTGTTTGTATGAATAGTTGTTGCGCCGGTTGTTGAAGCAAATTTGTTAATCCAATCCGGAGGAGTTATCTGTTTGGTTGTTGAAGAAGCAATATGAAATTCATCATTATCAAAAACCAGTGTTGGTAAATCTTCTTTTATTTTCTTTTCTGAAAATGAATTTATTTTTTGAGCTATGCGTTCAAGCTCATCGCCCGTAAAATCATAAGAATCAATTTGTCCAAAATCCGTGGTTTTAATAGCGCCTAAGAAAGAATTTTCCGGATAATTATTACTCTTTTCTTTATTGTAACGAGCAAGAATTGGAGCTCTTCTATTATATAGAGTAGTTGTCGCGGAATTTTCCAAAGGTATAAAGCTTGGATTGAAAAAACTTTTTGCAAACTGCGCCATTGAATTCGCAAAACTATTACCAAATCCGGCTGTTGGTTTATCATATTTTTGTGTATTTTGGTTTTTTTCACTATTTGAGTCAAAGGTCTTATCAACATCAATAGAATCTTGTCTCTTACGCCAAAAAGCATCTGATTGGTATTCACGCGCAAGACGCTCTTGACTTGGAGAT
>JALSPS010000012.1 GCA_026985835.1 Candidatus Kaiserbacteria bacterium | reverse complement strand
ACTCCAAAAACAGATGTTTTCCAAACATATGTACGCGCGGCTACGGTTCCATTTGTAAATGATATTGTTGCAAAGCGATTTAAAACATGGCTGTTTTTTACAAAATTTGTATTTATCAACAATACGAATAGTGTAACGATAGCCAGAATTCCATATGTAATTATTCTTGCGATTTTTTTTTGTTTTTGCTTTTCTGAGGTAAACATTACACCCAATCCAACTACAAACAAACCCAAAATAAAGCCTATAATAGCACCTCTTGATGCGGTCAAATACAAAGCGGGAATTTCCACTGCAATTAGCGCGCCTAAAATTATCTTTTCATTTTTTGTAGCTTCTTTTCTTGTAAATAAAATTCCAGCAATAAAAATATGGAATAAAATATATACGGCAAAATAAATAGGATTACCCAAAAATACATCTACTCTTGATACTTTTGAGAATACTGACTGAGATAAACCATAATTTGCAACAATAAACGAAATTGCAAGCGAAAATCTAAAAAACCAAATTTGTAAAGATTCTTTTTTAAAAATGGAAATCCACATAAGTAAGTATGCAAACAGGTGAAATATCGTCACAAAACCCTCCATTCTCTCAAAATTACTCCAAAAACTTTTATATGGATTTACTCCGAAAATATCCGCTAAAAATATAATGAATATGAAAATAGATACTGCGATTATAGAGGGAGAGAATTTTGGCACATAATTCTTATCCAAAAATAAAAGAATGAGCCATAATACGAAAGCAATTTCCACCAAAAATCTAAATTCAAAATTTTTGCCTGTAATATACGGAAAAAAGAGAGAAGGTGTTACTGTAAAAACAATCGTAGGTATCAAAAATAAAAGAGCTACAATTGAAAAATGCAAAAACTTCGATATGTTGTCTATCTTCATACAAGAATACTATCATAAAAATACATTTTTGGCATATATGGTATGTTTTTATAGATATATAGCCAGCTAAGGTATTGCAGTATCAATTGAGTTTAAATGTCTGACGAGAGCAAAACAATGAAGAAACATTTTTTTCCGTGCAGACAAAGCACGCCTTACGGCGGAGACCTGGAACACACGAAGTATCATTTATGATAATATAATACAAACGACTCAAGAGTATGCAAACAAAAATTAAAACGATAAAACAATTACGGCATAATATACCAACTATTGCGCAAAATAGCCTATGGGTTATATGGACACAAATTATCTCGGGTTTTTTTGCGTTTATCACAACCATTGTTTTGAGTAATACTTTATCAAAAGAAGTATTTGGAGAATACAGATTTTATTTATCAATTATTCCAATGCTTATTATTTTTTCACTCCCGGGAATATCTGTTGCAATAATACAATCAGTGGCAAGAAATAAAAAAATATGTTTATCTCATACTGCTCTTGCTAGGATAAAATATGGATTTATTGCATCATTTATCTCTGCAATTATCAGTGCATATTATTTTTTTATAAAAAACAATATAAATCTTGCAACAGCGTTCTTTTTGATAGCGATGAGTATGCCTCTCTTTGACAGTTTCTCTGTGGCACTGGCATATCTAAAAGGTAAGGAAAAATTTAATATATCATTTATATACGAATCAACATTGGTTATCACCCTTTCTCTTTTTCTTATAATCTTTTCACAATTGACTGAGAACCCAATAATACTATTGGCAATATACATTCTAGGTCACATAATTGTACATATACTATTTTTTAAAAAATATGCTTTAAAAAACAAGTATACTTTCAATTCTGAGGATACTGACAAGGTAATAATTTTTGGCAAAAAACTTTTCCCGATAGATGCGCTTGGCGCTTTGGGTTCTAGTATTGATAAAATACTTATATGGCACCTTCTCGGAGCTCAAGCTCTGGCAATATATACTGTATCTCTTACAATCCCTCTTTTTATAAATCGCGCTTTTAGTTTTATACCTCAGGTTCTATTACCAAGATTGTCCAGAGTAAACTACAGTAATAAGCAAGATATTTATAAAATTTTAAAGAGAATTGCGTTATTCTTTTTGTTGTTATTATTTATACCCTTGTTTTATATACCATTATCACCATATATTTTTATAACGGTTTTCAAAAAATATCCTGAAGCGATCGTAAGTTCTCAATTGATGAGTATAGTGATTATTTTTCAAATAATATCAGCTATATTATGGAGTATGATAACCGCAAATAAAAATCATAAAATAATGCTTATAATATCATTATTACACATAATAATACCGGCGCTCTTTTTTATATCGCTAAAAAATTTGTATGGCATAAATGCTATGATTTTAGGTTTTGGCGTTTTCCAGATATTATCAATAATTATTATTGTTATAAACCTTATCTTGAGAATTCACTCAAAATAAAATTGTCATAATCTATTTTGCGATTTAATATATCTTTTTTGTGTTTTAATAGATAAGTATAAGCTTTTATTGTATTTTTTAGGGATAAAATTATATTATCGCTCTGCACAATATAAAGCGCAGAAAGCAATACCTCCGATAAAACATAACATATACTTTGGTATCGATATTTTTTTACCAGCTTTTTCCAAAAAATGTATTTATATATAATTCTCATCTTTATAAGTTGCTGGTTGTGCAGTCTCCCCTCTTGAGAATATGAATGTTTCAATTTAAGATCAGGGTGAACCAATATGGAACGCTTACCATACTTTTTATATACGCTATATGTAAAAAAAGCATCTTCTCCAAGAGAATATTTTGTAAATCCTTCGTAAAACCTCAGCCCCACGTTCAGTACTTCTTTGCGGACCAACATATTAAGACCGCTTGTCCACTCAACATAAATCGGTTTTTTGCTTTTATATGCGCGCAAAACATTATGTCCAGAAGGCATAATTATGTTACGGGAGGTGAATGGATGAGAAACACAAAAGATAACTCCGATTAATCTGTTTAATATGATTGAGAATAGAGATGAGTCTGGCATATCAAAAACTCCTGCAAATATCTTCACATCTTTATATTCATTCGCAATTTTGATAAGGTTTTCAAAATAATTGCGCGCCAAAATTGCGTCGTCATCCAAAAAAACAATAAGCTCTCCATGTGCGTGCTCAATACCAACATTCCTTGCGCGCACAAGCGATGCCTGATTTGAATAAATGATTGACACATCTTCAATTTTGGTTCTCAAACTCTCTATCTCCGGTAATTCCTCCGTTTTTTTTATATCCCCTTGTTCAACAATAATAAGCTGATTCGGCAATTTGGTATTTTTAGCGATGGAAGCCAATAATCGCGACAAATCATTTTGCCTATTTATTGTGGGCACTATTACCGTGATATTTGATTTAGTACTCATATTACACACTCATTATTTATACCCTGTATCTTTTCATCATCTATTTGCGAGAACTCCACAAGCTCAGGATTGTTTAATACATCTTTTATTTTATCCTTTTTTCTTTTTGCAAATTCATCTTTCTCAAAAACAGATGTGCCCTTATCCGGTTTTATCGCCTTTATATGGTAAAATAAAACACCTATTGAAAATTTACTCATATGCCACAGAATTGGAATGTGCAAAGCTTCTGAATCAAGACGCTGTGTAAAATATACTCCTTTTTTGACTGGAAAAAACCCGCAATCAGAACCTGCAGTAAACGGATTCCGCTTATTCACCAACCATCTATCGCCCTTTTTGCTTTTATACACATTCACACCGTAAAAATACATTAATGTATCTATACCTTCTTTTCTTATTTTCTCAACTGCTTGCGCAAATCGGTCTTGTATAGCAAGGTGGTCCGCGTCTATTTTTACCGCAATTTTATAATTGGTTTTTGATAGCGCAAAATTGTAGTAGTTCGCCAAACTATGTGGTGAGCTTGCACAAGTTACTACGTGCTTATGCGAAAGCGCCGGAAACACTTTTGGCTTATATTCATACACTTTGATTTTTTCCGGGTACTTCTGTGCCAGCTTTTTAGCAATCTCTGGCGTTTTATCAGAACAATCATTGTGCACAATTATAATTTCATCAAGATATGGCAAATGTGATAAAACAGATTTTTCAAGCAACTGTTCTTCAGTTTTAACACGATAAAAACCAGATACCCCATCTTTTCGCTCTTTTTTGTAAATTTCTTTTTTGCGCACAAGAAATTCAGGAAAATCTTTTATTCCGGGACAGATACTCCCACCAGACAAAATATATTTTAATTTAAAAAACGAGGTTAATACTAACTCTTTTATTTTACGCAGAATAAATAAGGATGCTTTTTCAAAAAACTTAGTAAATGTCATAAAATTTTGTTGTTTGACTTATCATAGATCCGATATTGAATTTATTTTTATTTTGTTGTAACACCTCTTTCATTCCATCAAGTTCACTTGTCATTATATCAATTTCCGCAAACTTTGCTTCAAGTAAAACATAGGGAAGCCCCTCTTTTTTTGAAGGCAAGGTAAACAGGTCAAGTGCTTTCAAATACCGACTTGCACCAGCAACAAACCCAAGCCAAAATACATTTTTTTGCAAAGAAAGCGCTTTGGTTTTTTCCTTTAATTTTTTATTCAATTCACCAGTTCCAAAATGGATATATATAAATTGTTTACCTTGTTTTTCTTTTTCTTGTTTCATTTCTAATAATTTTGGCAGAAATTCTATCAACCCTTTATTTGATGTAAGCTCTGCAATACTGCCTGCAACAAAGGTGTTTTCGTTCATTGGGATGTTATATTTTTGCGTTAGTTCTACGCGCGCTTGCTCACGCGACAAAAATTCTGGTTCCTTAATACCATTATAAATACGCTTAATTTTATTTTTACAAAAAAGCCAATTTTCTACCAAGCTTTTTTCATAATCAGAAATCGCAATCACTTTGTGCGAGAGTAAAAATGTTATCCAAGTTAAAAATTTTATAATCATATTTTGCCAAATTGAGCGTTCTTCTAAAAACGGTAAGCCATGCGCGGTATAAATTATGCGCCGCGCGCGCGAAGCGCGCGCGGCAACTCCCCCAAGTAAGCCAGTTTTCGAGCTATTCAAATGCACAATATCTGGTTTTTCTTTTTTGATAATCCGCGCAATTTCAAAAAGTGCTTTAATATCATTAACAAAACTTATATCTCTTCCAAGCGATTCTATTGTTATTGTTTTTACTTTTTCTTGCTTTAATTTTTTTTCAAAAATATTTTCTCCGCCAAACTCATTTTCGCCAAAAGCAACCACTACTTCATTTTCTTTTGCAAAATAACTCGCTAAATCATAAACATAGCGTTGCGCACCTCCCCATGACGACTTTGTTATAAAATATAATATTTTTTTATTCTCCATAAACTCTCAATGTTGAAATTACCATCTCATCCAATGTTTTTGTTGCGTTCCACGAGAGCTCGCGACGCGCTTTGCTCGGGTCGGCAAGTACCACTGCCGGAT
>JALSPS010000011.1 GCA_026985835.1 Candidatus Kaiserbacteria bacterium | reverse complement strand
GGAGAGGTGTGTTCTTCGGAAAACATTCAAATAACAAAAGATTCAATAGGGGCGATAGATTTTTCTCATAGAACAAAACTTGATAAAAAATGTGATATGCCGAGAGTCGTTGCATTGCTTTATTCTCGCTTAAATTCAGATGGAAGCCCTATTGAGCTTGCTAAAATCGGAAATCCTCAAAACTATAAATCAACAAAGAAATATACTGGTATATCTATCCCTGGTAAAATTAGTGATTATCAGGACTATATTTTTATCGTGCTAGGTATTTTATTACTTGTAGGTTTTGGTTTTTTGATAAATTCAAATACCAGATTTGGAAAATGGACAAGGGGATTGTTTATATTTTTCATTGTGTTTTTTATGGTTTCTTATGTTTCGGCTTGGACTTCCGGAGTGATGGTTCTAACGCCATCTTTAGAAAAAACTAAATATAAAGTTAATGAACCGATTACATTTGATACAATTACATTTCAAGATATAACTCTCTCAAATAGTAAGCCAAAGAATGCGAATGTGCAAGTAAGTGTTGATGGTGGAAATACATATTCCGATATTATAACGGCCAGCGAGCAAGGGGTTATATTTACCGGTAAATCAGTTCCGGGTTTTGCAACCAAGGGTACAAAAACAATCAAATTCAAGGTGCCAGGTCTTTGTGGAATTTTTGGTCAGGGTTTGTTTGGGCTCGCGATTTTTGGGAAAACAAATTGCACTTTTGATTTGCCTGTCGTAATAGCTGAGCCTTCACCTCAAATTACCGCTCTTGATTGTAATCCAAGGTATATACCGGCTGGTAACTCGGTGCAAATAAATTGGACTTCACAAAATACTGATTCTTGTAGTATCGTAAGTAACCCTGCAGGATATAACATAACTAATTTGCCTACGTCCGGTAGCTATACAATAAATAATTTAAATACACACAATCAAAGAACACAATTCAGTCTTACTTGTTCAAATCAGCATTCCAGTGTAACTATGAATTGTTACGAAACAACTTATGTTTGTCAGGACAACTATTGTACGGAAGGTGAATCATGTTCGGTTTGTGAGCAAGATTGTGGGATTTGTATAACTTCTGGTAATGGTGAACCTAAGTTACGAATTACTCATCGCCCAGCTCTTATACGCCCAGGTGGACAAGCGCAAATTATCTGGGTTGCCAGCGATGTAAAACACTGCACTGTTTCTGAGGATAATTCAGACATTAACGATTCGTGGGAGGGCGCACTTGGTACAACTACAACAAGCAAATTGCCAGACGAAACAACTTACACACTTGAGTGTCAAATGAGTGATGATTCAACTCAGTCAACAAGTACAACTGTGAAAATAGCCCCGTCTTGGCAAGAAATTTAACGATTATTCTTTATATGTGTCGCACATAGAGGTCTTGAAAAGCAGTCAACTTTTGACTTATTTTCCATTTAGGCGACAAGTGCTGTTCGTTGTTGTTCTGCGCTGGAGAAGGATAAAATTTGCATTTTTTTACTCATCGTGTATACTAGCCCGTAACTGCAAGTAGCAGTCTATGTCCCTAGAATACAGAGAAAATAATGGAGGGACCAATGGACGCGGAGAGCGTGTCCTAACTCACGCATTTTTTTATGAAATTCATTTTAGGAACAAAACAATATATGACACAGGTATTTGACGAAGATGGTCAGGTGCATCCGGCGACTGTTATATCTGCCGGACCTGTTGTTGTAACTCAAATAAAAACAGAGGAAACAGACAGGTATTCAGCCGTGCAAGTTGGTTATGGAGAAGCTAAAGAAAAAAACATTTCAAATGCGCAAAAAGGACATCTTAAAAATCTCGGTTTCTTTAAAATACTTCGTGAATTCAGACTAAAGGACACATCCGGGTTCTCTAAAGGTGATAAAATAGATATATCAGTGTTTGATTCAGGCGAACTTGTTTCTGTAACCGCAACAAGTAAAGGAAAAGGTTTTCAAGGTGTTGTTAAAAGACATAATTTTGCTGGAGGTCGTCGTTCTCATGGTAATAAGCACCACGAGCGCGCTCCGGGTTCAATTGGTTCAACAGGTCCACAAAGAGTTTTTAAAGGGACAAGAATGGCAGGGAGAATGGGATCTGATACGGTTACTGTTAAGAACTTACGTATTTTGCAAGTTAATCCGGAAACAAATACTATAGTATTGAAAGGAGCTGTACCGGGGAAAAGGGGAACAATTGTTGAAATAAAATCAGCTAAATAATTATTATGGAAGTAAAAGTATACAATCAAAAAGGAAAAGAATCAGGAACAGTGAAGTTACCGAAATCTGTTTTTGGTGTTACATGGAATGCTGATTTGGTTCATCAGGTTATTATCTCAATGATGTCAAATGCTCGTACACCCGTTGCTCATACCAAAGACAGAGGAGATGTTCGCGGTGGAGGAAAGAAACCATGGAAGCAAAAAGGGACAGGTCGCGCTCGTCATGGCTCTATTAGAAGTCCTATATGGGTAGGAGGAGGTGTTACTTTCGGTCCGTTAAAGTTCAGAAATTTTACGAAGAAGATCAATAAAAAGATGCGTATAAAGGCTCTTTTTGCAATACTTTCACGAAAATTGTCGGATAATCAAATACTTTTTGTAGATGCTATGAAGTTTGATGCTCCAAAGACCAAAGAAGCAAAATCTGTTATGGAATCATTTGCTAAAATTAAAGGCTTTGATGTTTTGAATAAAAAGTATAATGTAGCTCTTATTGCAGTACCGGAAAAAGATGAAGCTTTATATAAAAGTTTTAATAATTTTTCAAATATGAAAGTTAAGCTTATTAAAGACATAAATCCTGTTGATGTATTAAAATATAAGACACTGATTATTGTAAATCCTGAAGTTGGGTTAAAAGCGCTGGAGAATAGGTTAAAATAAGTATTATGGCATTGTTTGATAATAAAAAAGAGAAAAAAGAAGAAAAAGTCAATGATTCACACAAATCAGTTTCTTCAAATGTGTCAAATCTTTCGCAGAAAGATACAACATGGGTTCTTTCGGGCGCAAGATTGTCTGAAAAAGCAATTTATATGGCGGATAAAAATGTTTATGTTTTTAATGTTAGTCCACGCGCAAACAAAAAACTTGTTTCTCAAGCGGTATTTGAAAAGTTCAATGTAAGACCAAAAAAAGTAAATATCGTAACGGTTCCTCGCAAGAAGGTGCAAAATCGCAGAACCGGAATTAAAGGTAAAAAATCAGGAGGCAAGAAAGCATATGTATATCTCAAAGAGGGGGATACAATTAATTTGATATAGTATTATGAGAAAGTATAAACCAACAACAGCGGGGCGAAGAGGGATGACTCGCATTTCATACAAAAAAACTCTAACAGCGTCAAAGCCGCTAAAGTCTTTAACGAAAGGAATGAAGCGTGGTGTTGGGCGTAATAATGCCGGACGCATAACGACAAGACACAAAGGAGGAGGTCATAAAAGGCGTTGGAGAGATATAGATTTTAAATATAGAAAGATAAATATACCCGCAAAAATAGAAACGATTGAATATGACCCAAATCGTAGCGCTTTTATAGCCGTTGCAGTTTATCGTGATGGTGAAAGAAAATACATAGTTGTACCAAAAGATATTGCGGTTGGAGATGAATTCATCGTTTCTGAAGATGCAAAAATAAAAGTGGCAAATAGGTTACCTCTTGCAAAAATGCCTGTTGGTACATTTGTGTATAATGTTGAGATAAAGCCGGGTAGTGGCGCAAAACTTGCCAGAAGCGCCGGTAGTTATATTGAAGTAATAGCTCATGATGCCGGATATACTCATTTGAGAATGCCTTCTTCTGAGGTTAGAAAGGTATTAAGTACTTGCTGGGCCACGGTTGGTCAGGTAAGTAATGATGAACACAAGCTTGTTAATATAGGAAAAGCCGGGCGAAGCAGGTGGCTTGGTGTTCGTCCTACTGTTAGAGGTTCGGTTATGAATCCTGTTGACCATCCTCATGGTGGTGGTGAGGGACGCGCCGGACGCGGTCACAGAAGAGCAAGAAGCAAGTGGGGTAAACCGATAGGAAAAGGACAAAAGACCAGGCGTTCCAAAAAGTATTCAAATCATCTTATTGTTAAGAGGCGAAAGGTTGGAAAGCGCTCCTAAGGAGCGCTTTAAGCTATTTACTTTATTTATTTGTTGGATAAAATTTATTCTATGGAAAAGAAAACAAAAATAGTGGCAACTATTGGCCCTGCCTCAGCAAATGAAAAAAACTTAAAAGCAATGATTTCTTCCGGTCTTAATGTTGCAAGAATGAATTTTTCGCATGGAGATTTTCAGGAGCATCAATTTAAGGTTAATCTTGTAAGGAAGGTTGCTAAAAAGCAAAAAAAACATATATCCATTTTACAAGACCTTGGTGGTCCAAAAATACGAACCGGTGAATTAAAGACAGATTTTATAACACTAAAATCTGGCAAAAAAATAATACTAACAACAAAAAAAGTTTTAGGTGATGAAAACAAAATTTCGGTGAACTACAAAAACCTACCAATGGATGTAAAAAAGGGAGATAGAATTCTTTTGAACGATGGAAATCAGGAATTAATTGTTGAAAAAATTACCGGAGCTGAAATACATTGCAAAATAAAACACGGTGGCAAAATAAAAGCACGCAGAGGTGTGAATTTGCCTGATTCTAAACTTTCTTTATCCTCTTTTACTCCAAAAGATAAAAGAGACCTTGAATTTGGCATAAAGAACAACATTGAATTTATTGCTTTATCATTTGTTCAGTCTGCGCAGGATATAAAAGCATTGCGCAAAGCTTTACTTGCAAGCAAGTCATCTGCAAAAATAATTGCAAAAATTGAAACCGGAAGCGCTATAAAAAATCTTGACGAAATTTTAGCTGAAGCTGATGGTATTATGGTAGCTCGCGGTGATTTGGCTATTGAAGTTGGAGCTGAAAGAGTTCCGATGTTGCAAAAAGATATGGTAAAGCGTGCTAATAAACTTGGTAAAATTGTCGTTGTTGCAACACAAATGCTTGAAAGTATGATTGAAAATCCGGTGCCTACACGCGCGGAGGTTTCAGATGTGGCAAATGCGATTTTGGATGGCGCTGATGCTGTTATGCTTTCTGGAGAAACGGCTATGGGTAAATATCCGATTGAGGTTGTAAAAACAATGGCACGAGTTATAAAAAATACAGAAGAAAAAATGGATTATACAAAACGCTTGAATAAACCTTACGCTACAGGAGTTTGCCTTAAAATAAATGATGTTACTTCAAGAAATGTTGCAAAAATGGCAAATGAATTATGCGCTAAGGCAATTGTGGCTTTTACAGAAACAGGAACGACTGCACTTGCCATTGCCAGATACAGAGTATCTCAGCCGATTTATGTAATATCACAAAAAGAAATGACTTTAGCGCAAATGGATATGGTTTTTGGCGCTGAAGCAATTGCAAATATAACACTGCACAAGG
>JALSPS010000010.1 GCA_026985835.1 Candidatus Kaiserbacteria bacterium | reverse complement strand
ATTGGTCTTAGTATGCTTGTTCCAGGATCTCTTACCCTTATGGTAATTGGCGCAATCAGCGCGCTTGGCGCCATTAAGATTTGGTATATTTTGCCAATAGCCATATTCGGAGCTGTCGTCGGTGATAATTTAAGTTATTTTCTCGGCAGAAATTATGGAAGAAAGTTAATCAAAAAAATAAAATTTATAGATCAAAGAGCTCTTGACCTGGCGGAGGAGTTCATACAAAAACACGGAGCTAAAAGTGTATTTTTAGGTAGATTTGTGCCGTTCATAAAAGAAACCATACCATTCATATCCGGCTCACTTAAAATGGATAGAAGAAAATTTTTACTTTTCAATGCTCTTGGCGCTGTCGGCTGGGCACTTGCGTGGCCCGGTTCCGGATATTTATTTGCAAAAGCCATACTCGCCGGTAGCTCAACAATAATAAAAATTGAAATGATTTTTGCAATGATTATAGTTAGTTATCTTGCATATTTTTTCTTTACCGATTTTATATTCAAACATTATCAAACAAATTTAAAAAATAATTTTTTAAAAATAATTAAAAACAAAAAATGGCTGCAACTTATAACAACAATAGTCATTTTATTTATGATGTTCAATGCGCTTGCAATATCAATTTTAGAACACAAGCATTTCATTCAGGTAATGGATTATCTGGGATTTAGATTCTTATTCTCTTATTTTAATTCTATAATTTTTGCTCTCTTTATGATTATAACGTGGAGCGCAAAATGGTATATTGTTGTAATCGCGCTCTTGGCTCTTTCTGTCTTATTTTACGAAAAACATCGGATAAAATTTATTGTCTCTACTTGGGTAACCATCGTATCAAGTGCCTTCGCTGTTTATATTTTAAAAAATTCAATAGCGCGCCCAAGACCAGAATATGCAAAAATAGCAGAACATAGTTATTCATTCCCGAGCGGGCACGCTACAATTGCAACAGCTCTTGCTGGAATTTTGATTTATTTAATACTTCAAACAAATAATGATAAATTAAAAAAAATTACAATTCCAACAATTATATTATGGGCCATCTTAATTTATGTAAGTAGAATTTATATAGGTGTTCATTATTTATCAGATATAATCGGAGGAATAATAATAGGAGCCATATTTGCAACTCTTGGAAGCGCTACTTACAGGTGGCTGGAAAACAAAGAGTCAAATAAATATATCAGAAAGTAGTCTGCACCTGGCATTATAGTCATCATTGTCTAGATACACAATAACAACTCCAAAACTCCATTTTTTTATTTTTCTTTTTTTAATGTAATGAGATATTATATTGCGCTGTCGTTTTATTTTATCCTTATTAATGTGTTCTTCGGGCCTATATCCTAAATCAGGTACTCCGGTTGACTTTACTTCAAAAAAATAAGTGGGTGAACACTCAAAAATCACATCTCGCGCCATAAAAAGCTTATTTATCAATTTTTTTTCACCAATTATAATATGATATATTCTCTTGAACTTGGATATTATTTCATTCACCAACTTTTTTCTTGCAATTATGTCTATTTCTCCGAATGCTTTTTTATAATTTTTATCCAAAATGAAATATCCTTTATTTCTTAAAAATCGCTCTGCAATTTCTTCTCCAAGTCTTCCTATATCATTATGTTTTGCCATTTTGAAATAATCTCTCCGGTAATACTTATACCGAAACATTGCCATCAAAATGCTCTTCAAATTCATCTGCCTTCGTCGCTTGAAGAACCCCATTTTTATGCTCTGGAGGAGAGTAAATTGTGTACAATTTCATTTCCATATCTCCTGTATTTATAACATTATGCTCTACTCCGGACGGAATTACGACTGCATAATCATCTTTAATCTGCATTTCTTCTCCGTTCAGAACAACCACTCCGGTGCCTTGCTCTATTCTTATAAATTGATCAAGTCCGTGCACTTCTGAACCAATCTCTTCTCCCGGCTTTAAAGACATAACAACAAGCTGGCTATAATGACTTGTATAAAGCACTTTACGATAATTTTTATTCTCAAGAGTTTCTTTTTCTATATTGATTATATATCCTTTCATAGAATTAATTTAATTAATAACAAAATCATACTAACACAAAGAAACAGAATAAAAAACCCGTCCAAACAGGCGCGCCTGTTTGGACGGGTTTTAGTTCTCTCGATTAAAGTACAGACACTTTAATCGCGCTCGGACCTTTTTGTCCGTCAGCAACTTCAAACTCAACTTTTTCACCTCCTTTCAAATTATCAAATTCGGCATTAACAAGCTCATTTGAATGAAAAAACAAATCCTTTTCTTCTCCGTCTACAGATATAAAGCCGTAGCCCTTATCCATAACGCGAGCAATTGTTCCTTGTTTCATTTTTTGTATTTACTCTTATAAATATCAAACAACCCAAAAGACTACGACCCTACTCCTTTTTAAGAATCACTTGATACAATGCACTATATCTTATTAGCCGTATAAGTCAATAAACTATTAACTTGTTATCATTGATAAAATGATTTCAAATAGCACCATAAAATTACAAGTATTACAACTTGCTATATTCTTTATTTTATCTAAAAATAGGATTTAGATGCAACCTTGAAAAAAGGAGTGAAGAAAATGACCGTCTATTACCACACCTTGAAACTGATTGTTGACGAACATGACCTTGGCTCCATAAAAGGAGTTCTTGGATATGAAAGTAGAGCTTTTGCTCTTGGGGGACGAAAAGATACCGTGATTTTGTCTAGTGACCTCAGGAAAGAGACCTCAGCAATTCGCGGACATTACAATCGCATTGGTCTTGAATATTGTGGGGAAGTCGTATTCGCTGATTCTCACAAAGTTCTCGAGCAATTTGCCGGGGAAGAAATCTCAGTATTTTTGCACACACCGAAACTTCTGAAATACACAGGCGAAAAACGGCGATTAACCGCTGTTGCTTTTTTCGGGGATAAAAATAATTTTATCCCCTGGGCAAAAAAGCACGGCGCCAAGGTGCCAAAGACAATCACTTTTGTAAATAAAAATGATTTTTATAAACACAAAGGTGATTATGTGCTTGGGTTTCCGGTTTTTTTCAAAAAAGCTGTGTCCGACTCAGGTGTTGGCTTGCGACTTTGTCGGGATATGAAGGAGCTAGAAGAAATGCTTACCGCTTTTGGTGATAAAGCATTTCAATTACAAGCTCCCCTTTCAGAAAAAGCCATATTTTGCAATGTGCAGTTTTATGGCACTGACTCCGGCAAAGCAGTGGCTCTTGATGCCACAAGACAAATTCTAGAAAAACATTCCCATGCTGGGAATGAGACACTAGCCCCGGGAGAATTTTCCGGCATATGGAAATCGGTTACTCCGCTTGCTGAGAAAATGGTACAAGCCAACCTCAGAGGAGTTTTTGGGATTGACGTTGCTGTAACCTCTTACAATGGCGAAGAAAAATACTTCGTTATTGAATGTAACCCGCGATGGAACGGCTCCAGCTACCCAACGCGGATAGCTGAGAAACTTGGCGTATCGGCGTGGAGAGCCGAATACATCTATACAGGTCCCTGTAAAAGCCTCGAGGAATTTCTCAGCGCTTTGCGTAATACGCACCTTGAATATAACCCTCAAAAAAAACGCGGAGTGGTTGTATTCAATTGGGGGCCGATCAAGGATGGTAAGGTCGGCGTGATGTTTATATCTACCGACCCGAAAGAAAGAATGCGACTGAAAGCAAACACTCAGAGAGTGGTTGCCGGTTTATGAACTTTACCCCCGCGAGGCTTCGCCTCGCGGGGGTATTTAAAAATACGCTTATATTTGCTAGTATATAAATATGTTTCGTTTAATGATTCACGGAGGCGCCGGCGCGATACAATCGCCAGAAAAATATCGCCCATCGCTTGAAAAAATAATAAAAGAAGGAAGGCAAATGCTTAAAGGAGGCGCCTCAGCGCTTGATACTGTTGAGAAATGCGTACAACTTCTTGAGGATGACCCTCTCTTTAATGCCGGGCGAGGATCTGTTTTAACTCACAAAAAAGAAGTTGAGTGCGATGCGTCAATTATGGATGGCTTAAGCTTAAAGGCCGGCGCAGTTGCGGGAATAAGTGGGGTAAAAAATCCAATAACTCTTGCGCGCGCAATTATGGAAAAAAGTGAGTTTGTATTTTTGATTGGAAAGGGCGCAAAAGAATTTGCAAAACTTCATAATATAAAATTTGAACCACAAGATTATTTTATAACCGAAGAACGAAAAAACCAAATAAAAGAGGCTCTTGAAAATAATAAAGTTGTCCTTGATCATTCTGACCTTAACAATAAAACAAATGAAAAAAAATTGGGCACAGTTGGCGCAATTGCACTAGACAAAAATGGAAACTTGGCAAGCGCCACCTCAACAGGAGGAATAGTCAATAAGCAATTCGGAAGAGTCGGCGATTCTCCAGTAATCGGCGCCGGAACTTACGCAGACAATAATTCCTGCGCTGTTTCTTGTACTGGGTATGGAGAACAATTTTTGCGCGCGACAGTAGCTCGCACAGCATCAGCATTTGTGGAATTTCAAAAAAAAGACGCTCAGAGCGCCGCAAAAGCAACAATAAAATATCTTCAAGAAAAAGTTTCAGGACTCGGTGGACTTATAATAATTGATAAAAATGGGAATATGGCAAGCGCTTACAATACGCCGGGACTTTTGTATGCAAAGGCTAGTGAAAAAACAATAGAGGTTTTTGTATAACTTGACAAGATACATAATATAGCCTATCTATTATTATTAGGTATATAAAAAAAGAAAGGAAGGAGAAATGCTGAAGAGCGGATTTGTTCGAGTGGCAGGTGTGATTGTTATATTGCTAATGTTCGCATGGGCAATAACACAATTTATTGTCAATACACTGTTTATTGCGTTATCATTTTTGAAGATAATCTTAAAGGAGGGTTAAAAAATGGCAAATATAAAATACTTGGCGGACAAGGCATCTCTTTTATTTAGGACCGGCCAGGCAACAAGTTATCCATCCGCCGCACAATTAGCGGTCAAACAATCCGGAATAACATATAAACCGGATATAAAAAGACTTGCAAAACAAGTTCTAAGTGAGCTTGGCAAAAGAGGTAACCGCGCTAAAAAACGCAGAATCAAGCGCTCGTGGCGTGGCCCAGATCAGCTCACCCTTGATCTGCACGGAGGAAAAATGAATTAACCTCCGCAACTCTCGTTGCGGAGGTTTAATTATGATATCTTTACCACATTTACAATGTGTGTATATACAACCAAGCTCGAACATATTTTATCAAGAATTATTGAAAGAGAACAACCACGCGTAGCCTCCGCGCCGCCGTAAAGCGGCGGCTACGCCTCAACAAAATTTTCTTCTACGATTTTTAATTTTTGCGCCTCCCCATTTTTTTTCAAATTAAGGAAGAAGAAAATTTTGTTTCGACGTCCTGCCCTATCGGGCAGGCGGAGGCTCTGTGGCAAGCTTTGCGCTCGAACGGCG
>JALSPS010000009.1 GCA_026985835.1 Candidatus Kaiserbacteria bacterium | reverse complement strand
AAAAAGCTTAGAGTTAGACGCCGGCACTCTGGACGCTTTTGTTATTTGCAAAAATTATAGATATGTTAATATAAGAATGTTATCAAATAATTTAATACTATGGATCAGCTTTTTAAAAATAAATTAACCATTTATTTATTACAGGCGGGTGCGCTTGCCCTTATAATTTTTTTGGTAGCGCAAGCAATGGTTGCCTTTAGAGAATATAAATATGTTGGGTCTGGATTAGAGGCAAAGAATACGATTTCAGTTACCGGTAAAGGAGAAGTATTTGCCGTTCCGGATATCGCTTCTTTTTCTTTTACTGTAAAAGAAGAAAAAAAGACCGCAAAAGACGCTCAATCCATAGAAACCAAAAAAATAAACGCTATTATTGATTATCTTAAAAAAGAGGGTATTGATACAAAAGACATTAAAACAACAAACTATAATCTATATCCAAGATATGAATGGAAAAAAGATTGCAAAGAATTTGATGTGCGGGGAGTTTGTGATTCAAACAGGGTACTTATGGGTTATGTAGTTTCTCAAAGTGTACAGGTTAAGGTTAGAAATACGGATAAGGCGGGTAAGATTTTGGCGCAGATGGCAACACTTGGAGCTGAAAATGTTTCAAGTCTTCAATTTAAGGTTGATGACGAAGATGTGTTGAAAGAAAAAGCAAGATCAAAAGCTATTGAAAATGCAAAAGAAAAAGCCCAGAAGCTTGCGCGCGAGCTTGGTGTATCCCTTGTTAGGGTTGTTAGTTTCTCGGAAGGGAATAGAAGGGATTTTATAAGACCGCTTTATGCAAAAATGGCTGTTGAGGCGGGCCCTGATATGCCTATGGATGATGCCCCATCTTTACCACTTGGAGAGAATAAAATAAATTCATCAGTTACAATCACTTACGAGATTCAATAATCTCAATTATAATGTTCTATGCAAAAGGAGGTTATAAAGAAAGAAAGATTTTCACAGCAAGACATTTTCACAGCATTTAATAAAAATCCGGAAATTATTTTAAATCCAGATATAGATTTTACGAAAAGAGAAGTAGAATATTTTTTCCAAAAAATTGCCACTAATTCTAAATATGAAAATTCGTTTATTGCCGGATTAGATTTATTTGTTGAAAAACTCGGTGAAAAAAGAGTTCTACATTTTTTAAAACAACGAAGACTTTGGGAGGTAATAATTCAAAATTATGAATTATTTGCCTCGCAAACTTCCTTGCCTGAATTATTTGAATTTTTGTTTTCCAAAAGATATTTTGAAATCATTAAAGACAATGTAAATATATTCATTGGGCAAGTTGATATACATAAAATTTTTTCTGTTTTTAGATATATTTTTGAGGACTCTTACCTTAATGGAGGGTATGTCATCCTTTTTCTTCAAAATGGATTATCAAAAGAACTTTTTGACTTTCTTGTTGACAGAAATAGATGGGCAATGATTGCAGATTTTTTTGACTATTTTAATTCATACATTTCGGCGGAAGAACTATTTTTACACCTAAAAGAGAGAAAAATGATTGGCTCAATAATAAACAATTACGACTTATTTAAAAAATATATTACCCCAGAAGAGCTATTAGATATGTCTGATAAATTTTTAGGTAAACAAGGATATAAATATATTATAAATAATTATGATATTTTTAGAAAATTTATATCTCCTAAAGAATTATTTGATTTATTATACTCCGGAGGATATTCATATAGTATTCTGACCGTATATTATGATTTTTTTATGAGGGAGGGCTTGGATGAAAAGTATTATATTAAAAAAATATACAAATTATATGAAACAAAAAATATTCCTGAACATATTCGCTTACTTCCTGATGTATTTGATAAGTATGGATTAGTTGAGAAAGCAGCCAGACATCTTGTAAAATATGATCAGCTGGATAAATTAATTGATAATCTTGATTTGTTTGGTAAATATATAAATTTGCGCGATTTATTTGATTTGCTTATGCAACGACAAATGTATTACGCAATAATAGAAAACTACTCTTTTTTTAAACAGTACATATCAGTTGATGAATTGCGAGACATGTTAATTTCAACTAAAAAGCATTTCGTGATATTTAGTTACGCTCGCTTTTTCGGGTTTGATCCGGATGCCAAGGATGCCGATAAATTTAGGAGCGTTTTTAAAAGCAATAAGATATTTTTTGAAACATGTGGGCTTGATTTGGAATATATAAATGTTTCAAATAGGAACTTTAAAGAGCATAAAAGTCCTCGTCCAATATCTTTGGAGTATGGAGCGGGGTTATTATATGGATACTCGCTCTTCCTTGGTGTTGTTTCAGCTTTTAATAACGCGATAAAACAAGATGGTCCAAATGTGCCATTTCAAATTGTATCCCAAATTCTTTGTATGAAAGATAGATTAAGACAAATGGAGAAAGAGTTATTAAATTTTCAACATATCCTTTTGGAATATACTGTTGATGCGGTTAAGTCTGAAATGCAAATACTTCTGCATTCATCTAATGCTGAGCAGGTGGAAATAGCAGGCTCACCTCCGCGCAAAAATATACTTGAGGATTACAAGTCATATTTTATGGCTTCATCATTTATTTTTTGCGGTAAAAATACAGTTGCGTTTAACGATTCGGTAGGTGGAATTCCTTGGTCAAAAATTTCACGCGCGGGCACGGCTCTCGTAGAATCTTATGGGAATTTAAATATACCTTTAATGGATTATGTTATGGATCTTCAACACAATAACGGTTATTATTTTGATAAAAAAAGCAATCATATTATAAAGGGAGATAGAAAGGCATTTAGGGAATTCTTGAATATGAAGAGAGCCAGCAATGTTAAAAATCTTGATGATTTATTATTAATTATGAAAAGATATATCCCGACAGAAACCGCTTTGCGCGCGTCCATTATTGAGGCGAGGGATATTTTTTGTAAGGAAATTGCAAAAATAAAGAAAAGAGTTGAACCAAGGCCATTGCTAGTGAATCTTACCGCCGCGATTAACTCATCAAAAGAATTACTTTGCAGAGATTCGTCTTAATAATTAAATTCTAATTGTTATTGATACAAAATTTGACAAATTTTAGATTTGAAGTAGTATAGTACCAAGAACGCCGAAGGGGCGTTTTTAATTATCCAACTAAATTTTATTATGAGTATTATAGAATACCTAAAGGGCACACAGGAGGAATTGAAAAAGGTTTCTTGGCCCACACAGAAACAAACGATCGCTTATACAATTATAGTTATAGCGATTTCATTTTTTGTGGCGCTTTATCTTGGTGTGTTTGATTTTATCTTTGCTCGCGCGCTTGAGAAAATTTTATTCTTTATAAATAACTAAAAAATATGGCTATACAAAAAGGAGATAAACAAAGACACTGGTATGTGATACATACATATTCCGGATACGAAGAGGCGGTTGCTCGCAATTTGCGTCAGAGAATTGATTCTATGGGAATGCAGGATAAAATTTTTAATGTTATCGTTCCAAAAGAAAAAAAGATTAAAATCAAAGCGGGGAAAAGAGTGGAAGAAGGTGTAAAAATTTATCCGGGATATGTGCTTGTTGATATGATCGTTACCGATGAGTCATGGTATGTTGTTAGAAACACACCGCGCGTAACAGGTTTTGTTGGTAGTGGAACGCAACCGGTTCCTATGACCGAGGAAGAAATAGAAAAACTATTTGCCCGAATGAACTCAGAAACCCCTACACACACAATTGATCTTCAATTAAATGATGCGGTTGTGATCACAGATGGTCCATTTAAAGATCTTGATGGTAAGGTTGGAGAAATAGATGAGGAACGCGGAAAAGTTAAAGTTCTTGTTCCAATGTTTGGGCGAGAAACACCTGTTGAGCTTGATTTCGTTCAAGTCAAGAGGATTTAATTGGACTTTTATTAAAAAATAAGTAATATAAGGCAATATGGCAAAAACAGTAACACGACAATTAAAATTACAAATCCAGGCCGGTAAAGCAACCCCGGCTCCGCCTGTTGGCCCGGCGCTTGGTCAGGTTGGTATAAATATAGGAGATTTTGTAAATCGTTTTAATGAAGCTACTCGTGAAATGGGAAACGATATCATTCCGGTAGTTGTGAATGTATATGATGATCGTAGCTTTGATTTTGTTTTAAAGACACCACCTGCCTCAAGGTTATTGCTCAAAGCAATTGGGAAAGATAAGGGCTCCGGCAAAAATCTCGTTAAAAAGGTTGGAAAAGTTACGCGCAAACAGCTTGAGGAAATCGCAGAGCAAAAAATGCAAGACCTTTCGGCAAATGATGTTGACGCAGCGGTGAAAATAATAGCCGGAACGGCGCGTTCAATGGGAATTGAGGTTGAAGATTAACTTGTTTGAAAAAGGTAATTTATTTAAAGCCATTTGAAGCCCGGGCAAAAGCGAAGCTTTTGCCCGGGCTTTTTTGTTCCATCATTTCTGTTATACTCTAAATAGTTCTTTTTACTCGCATAATGAATTATTATGAAAACAAAATCAACAAAACAAAAATTTAAAAATATAGAAGCTCAGGATAAAGAACTTTACAATCTTTTACAAAAAGAACAAAAAAGACAAAACGAAACACTTGAGCTTATACCGTCTGAAAATATAGTTTCAAAAGCTGTTTTGGAAGCGATGGGCTCGATACTTACAAATAAATATTCAGAAGGGTATCCCGGAGCGCGGTACTATGGTGGGAATGAATATATCGACGAGGTGGAAAATCTTGCACGAGAGCGTGCAAAAAAACTTTTTAATGTACCTTTTGTAAATGTACAACCATATTCCGGTTCTCCTGCAAATTTTGCGGTTTATGTCGCAGTGTGCAAGCCCGGCGACACTGTTTTAGGACAGCTTCTGACTGCGGGAGGGCATCTTACTCACGGCTGGAAAGCGAGCGCAACGAGTATGTTTTTTAATACAGTCCAATATGGAGTAAAATCTGACGGCAGGCTTGATATAGACGAAATTAAAAAGTTAGCAAAAAAACATAAACCAAAATTAATATGGGTGGGAGCGACAGCTTACCCAAGAAAATTCCCATTCAAGGAACTGGCTGAGATTGCAGATAATGTTGGAGCGTATTTGGTAGCGGACATTGCGCACATTGCCGGACTTGTCGCGGCAGGGGTACACACATCACCTGTGCGTTATGCTCATATAATTACCACAACAACTCATAAAACTCTTCGAGGTCCTCGTGGTGGAATGATTATGGTAACGAATAAGGGTGTAAAAAAAGATCCTGATTTGCCACAAAAGATAAATAAAGCTATATTCCCGGGGTTGCAAGGCGGTCCGCACGATCATACAACAGCCGGAATAGCAGTTGCGCTTAAAGAGGCAAGTACCGCTAAATTTAAAAGTTATGCAAATCAGATTGTTAAAAACGCTAAAGCTCTTGCAAGTGAATTGAAAAAACAGAAAGTAAAACTTGTTTCGGGCGGGACAGATAATCACTTACTTTTAATGGATGTTGGGAAAGGAAGAGGAGCTATTGTTGAGTTAGCGCTTGATGCGGTTG
>JALSPS010000008.1 GCA_026985835.1 Candidatus Kaiserbacteria bacterium | reverse complement strand
CAACATAAAAGAAATAGAAGATCCTCTAAGTATAATATCTAATCTACAAGGGGTAACATTTAATTGGAAGACAAATCCAAACGGTAACCAGCAAATCGGATTTATAGCGCAGGATGTAAAGAATGTACTTCCTCAGGTTGTTGTTGGAGATGAAGAAAGTGGGTATGGAATAAGTTATGGAAATGTAACAGCTTTGAATTTGGAAGGTGTTAAAAAAATATGGAAAAAAATACAAGGTTTTGCGGATAAAATTATTACCAGAAAAATTGAATTCCACATTGCAACAGGAGATGAAATGCATCTTCATAACAAGCTCTGCATAGGCCAAACTTGTGTAAATGAGAGTCAACTTAAAGATTTACTTGCAAATGTAAATACATCAACCTCTCAAGGAGGAGATAACTCTTCAGATCAGTCTTCAGGTTCAAACAATTCAGTCACTGTTTCAATAGAAATAAAAGGAAACAATCCTGCAGAAGTTGAATTAAATACAACTTACAGCGATCTTGGCGCCACAGCCACAGGAGTGGATGAAAATGGAATAGAACACAACATAAGTTACAAAACATATCTAAATGGAGAGGAAGTAACAAACATTACACTAGACACATCAACAACAAGTATCTACACAATAGAATACAAAGCTGAGTATCAAGGACAAACCGCTACAGCTCAAAGAGAGGTAAGGGTGATAGATTCAACACTAAATGACTCACATACAGACCAATCAAATACTCAAGACTCAACTCCACCAACCATCACTGTAAACCCAACAGAAGTAACTACAGAAGCCAAACAACCATATACAGACTCCGGTGTAACAGCACAAGACGACACTGATGGCGACCTCACAAACCAAATCCAAACAACAGGAGAAGTAGACATAAACACACTTGGTACTTACACCCTTTATTACTCTGTATCAGATTCTGCAGGTAATAGCGCTACCTCCACCCGCAATGTAACAGTACAAGATACAACATCTCCTACCATTACATTAAATGGCGACTCAAATATAACACTGAGCATAGGAGATACATACACAGAACAAGGCGCAACTGCAACAGATACTCTAGACGGCGACCTCACAAACCAAATCCAAACAACAGGCTCAGTAGACACCTCAACACCCGGTACTTATACAATAACCTATACTGTAAAAGATAACTCAAACAACGAAGCAAGCGCTACAAGAACTGTGGTTGTGGAGGGGCAGTCTCAAAATAATAATCAATCTGATGATAATACATCAACCTCTACTGCCACAACAACTCAAAGTGGGGAGTAAATTAAAACCGCGCCGAAGGCGCGGTTTTATGAGTGTTTTTGCCTCAGGGTATTTTTGACAAAAAACAACTTGAGCGGTAAGGTACTTGTATGAAAAAGGTAATAGTTATTCATTATGATGAGATTGGAACAAAAGGGGCAAATCGCCCCGATTTTGAAAAAGCGTTTTTGAATGATATTAAAAGGCGCTTTAAGAATTTGCGCGCGCAGGATATATGGGGGAGAATTCTTGTTTTTTTGGAAAAAGAAAATACCTTTGATTACAAACGGATATTAAAACAAACTCCCGGTGTCGCAACTTTCGGAAGTGGATATTTTTTAGACAAAGATGTTTCCATTGATAAAATTGGAGAATTTGCGATAGCTCTTTTTGACAGTGCACACCCCACAAATTTTGCGGTGCGGGTTAAAAGGGTTGATAAAAGCGTATCTGGGACTTCGCAAGAGTTTGAAAGAAAAATAGGAGAGCATATTTTTGAGTATTTTAACAAGCAAATACCCGTTAAATTATCCGGACCGGAGTTTCTTGTGGCAGTTGAGTTTTTGCACAAGGGTATTTTGGTTTATAGAAAAGAAAAAGGTATTGGAGGATTACCTGTCGGAGTTTCTGGAAAGGCAATATCTCTTTTATCAGGAGGATTTGATTCTCCGGTTGCGACATATAGATTGATAAAAAGAGGTGTAATACCGGTTGGCGCGCATTTTCACGGTATGCCGAAAACTTCTCCAAAGGCCATTGAAAAAGTTATGGAAATATCAAGAATTTTATCTAATTATACGGGAGACTTTGATCTTTATCTTATTCCAACTCTTGATGCTATGCAAGAAATAGCAAAAAAAGTTCCTGATAAATTACGCTTAATTATATTAAGACGATTTATGATGCGTGTTGTAAATAACCTTGCAAATCAAGTTGATGCAAAAGCTATTATCACGGGAGAATCGGTTGGGCAAGTGGCAAGTCAGACACTTGCTAATTTAGGAGCAATAGCTGAGGCAAGTAAACTTCCGATTTTACGACCGCTTTCCGGAGACAATAAAAATGAGATTATAAATGAAGCGCGCGAAATCGGCACACATGATATTTCTGCGCAGCCGCATGATGATACTTGTTCGCTGTTTGTTCCTAAGCATCCGGAAACAAATGCAAAACTTAAAGAGGTACTGGAAGCCGAAGCCCTCTATGATATTGATAAGCTTATAAAATACGCGCTTGAAAATACTGAATTAAAGAAGATTAATTATGTTGATCCAAAAATATAAAGATGCAAGAGCCGGGAATGGTGAGTTCGTTGTCCTTGAAGGGGTTCATAGCATAAAGCATGCTTTGCGTTTTGGAGCTGATATTGTGGATATAGCCGTTGTTGATCTAAAACGCGTTAAAGATATTATGGAAAGTGTTGGAGCTGTAAAAGAGGCGCGCGAGCTCGCGAAGCGAGCTCGCGCACTCCCGAAATCAGAATTTGAAAAACTGGCAAAAATCCCACCACACACCGGTGCAATCGCTCTTTCCAAGAAACCTAGAGAAAAACAAAAGTTAAAAGATAAAATTGTTTTTTTGGAAAATCCAAATTCATTACACAACCTCGGAGCGGTTATTCGTGTTCTTGCGAGCAGGGGAATTAAAAATATATTTGTGAGCGGAGAACAAAACCCGTGGCATTCTGAATGTATTCGTACAAGTGCCGGATTGCATTTTGCAATGGAATCGGTCAAACAGATTTCATTAAATAACTTGTTAAAATTTGCAAAAGGCTCAGATCGTAAAATTTTTGCGTTTGATGCAGATGGGGAAGATGTTTTTGCAACTGAAATTCCAGATAATGTAATTTTGGCGTTTGGAACCGAACGAAGTGGTTTATCCAAAAAAATAAAAGAAAATAGTGAAAAAATTGTTTCAATACCAATGCAAGAAGGTGTATCTTCTTTGAATTTGGCAACAGCGGTTGCAATTGGTGTTTACGCGGATATTAAATAATTAATACAAGTAAATATGGAAAACAAAATAACAATAAAGGGAGCAAGGACACATAATTTGAAAAATATAAATCTTGAAATTCCAAGAAATAAAATGATAGCGATTACGGGGCTTTCCGGTTCCGGTAAATCTTCACTTGCGTTTGATACAATCTTTGCAGAAGGGCAAAGGCGTTATGTGGAAAGCTTATCTGCATATGCCAGGCAATTTTTGAGTAAAATGCAAAAACCTGATGTTGATGAAATAAAAGGTTTGTCTCCGGCTATTTCAATTGATCAAAAAACAAGATCAAATAATCCACGCTCAACAGTAGCGACAATCACAGAAATTTATGATTATCTGCGCGTTTTATATGCTCGTGTCGGCAAACCGTATTGTCTTGTTTGTGGAGATAAAATAGAGCGTTCAACCAATGAAGAAATTTTAAATACAGTTTTACAAGAAATTAAAACTCACAAAAATATGGCTACCAAAAATGCAAAAGAAGTTTTTGGAGTTAAAATTGAAGATGCGAGTGTAGCAATTTTTGCGCCGATTGTTCGGGGTAGAAAAGGTGAGTATTACCAAATGCTGTATGATATGCTGAATAAAGGCTACGAATTTGCAAGAATTGACGGGAAAGAATCTTCTCTAAGAGAGAGAATAAAACTCAGTAGAAATAAAAAACACGATATTGATATATTGATCGATGAAATTTATATAAGTGAATTTGATGAAGATAAAAAAGATGCAACAGAGCGACTCAGTGAAGCAATAGAAAGAGCCCTCACTGAAGCGGATGGTGTTTTAAAAATTGTATTTGGAAAAGATGAGAAGCTTATTTCTTCAAAATTTATGTGTCCTAAGGATGGATTTTCTTTTCCTGAGATTGAGCCGAGATTGTTTTCTTTTAATTCTCCTTATGGGGCATGTCCTGTTTGCAAGGGCTTGGGAGCAAAGCATTTTTATTTAAGTGATGATGTATATGAGCCATGTGAGGAATGTAATGGATTACGATTAAACAAAAACGCTTTATCTGTTTATCTTGGAGAAGGAAAGAGTAAAAAGAATATAATGGAACTTGTGGGTTTAAACATAGAATCCGCATATGACTTTTTTGAGAATATCAAGCTTTCTCGGAAAGAGTTTGAGATTGCCGAGCCGGTTTTAAAAGAAATAAAAAGCAGATTGCAATTTATGTTGGATGTTGGGATTGGATATTTAACCCTAAACAGGCGCGCAGGTACTCTTTCCGGCGGTGAGTCACAACGAATTCGTCTTGCTTCTCAGCTTGGAAGTAGACTTGTGGGAGCGCTTTATGTTTTGGATGAGCCGACAATAGGTTTGCATCAACATGATAACGCAAGACTTATCAAAACACTTGAGAACTTGCGTGATCTTGGCAATACAATTATTGTTGTTGAACATGATGAAGATACGATTTTTGCCTCTGATTATTTGGTTGATATAGGTCCCGGCGCCGGAGAATATGGAGGTCGTGTTGTTGTTGCGGGAGATCTTGATGAGTTACTCACTGCTGATAAAAATAAAAGTAATTCTCTAACCCTGGCATATTTACGAGGAGATGAAGCAATTCCAATTCCAGAGAAAAGACGAACAGCCGACAAAGGAAAAATTCAAATACGCGGAGGCAAAAAACATAATATAAAAAATTTGGCGGTTGATATTCCGCTTGGAAAAATGATAACGGTTACAGGGGTTTCTGGTTCCGGAAAAAGTACATTTATGTATGATTTATTGTATAAAAATTTGCGAGCAGGATATGATAGGAGATATAGAACGGCAAAATTGTATAATGTTGCAAGTTTTTCCGGTAGAGAATACGCTTCACGAGCAGTGTTAATAGACCAATCTCCAATAGGCAGAACACCCCGTAGCAACCCCGCAACATATACCGGCGCGTGGACATATATAAGAGAGCTTTTTGCATCAGTTAAAGAATCGCAAGCGCGAGGTTGGAAGCCTGGTAGGTTTTCATTTAATGTTAAAGGTGGGAGATGTGAGGCGTGTCAAGGGAATGGTGTGGTTGCGGTTGAAATGCATTTTTTGCCGACTGTTTATGTAAAATGTGATGTTTGTGGAGGTAAACGCTTTATGAAAGAAACTCTTGAAATTAAATATAAAAATAAAAATATATATGAAATTTTAGAGATGAATATAAATGAAGCACTGAAATTTTTTGCCGATATTCCACAAATTAAAGATAGATTAAAAGCTCTTTCCGACACGGGGCTTGGATATTTGCGTCTTGGCCAGTCTGCCACAACTCTTTCCGGC
>JALSPS010000007.1 GCA_026985835.1 Candidatus Kaiserbacteria bacterium | reverse complement strand
TTATGGGCATACATTTGCCGGCTCCGGCTCTGCCGGAGCCGGCGGATTCGGCGGATTTGAAGGCTTTGATTTCTCAGGATTTCAAGGTGGATTTTCGGGTGCTCAGAGCGGTTTTGAATTTGATTTTGGAGATATTTTTAGCGACTTTTTTGGCGGTTCAACCAGAGGTTCGAAAAGAGGAGCGGATATATCAATTGATATTGAACTGGAGTTTGAAGAGGCGGCGAAAGGCGCAACTCGCAAGGTTTTATTGAATAAAACATCTTTATGTGATGTTTGCTCCGGTTCGGGCGCAAAGCCAGGCTCGGAAATGAAGACCTGCGATGTGTGTAACGGTAAAGGTAAGGTACACGAAACAAAAAGAACCGTACTAGGCTCATTTACACAGGTAAGCACTTGTTCAAAGTGTGCCGGTAAGGGTAAAATTCCTAAAGAAAAGTGCAAAAAATGTTCAGGGCTTGGAGTTATAAAAGATGCAAAAGAAATTGAAATAAAAATTCCTGCGGGAATAAATGACGGCGAGATGATTCGATTGCGTGGCGAAGGAGAAGCTATTGCAGGCGGGACACCAGGAGATTTATATGTTAAAATACATGTGCGTCCGCATAAATTATTTACGCGCGAAGGTGTAAATCTTAGAATGCCATTAAAGATAAAATTGACGGACGCTGTTCTTGGTGCAAAATACACTGTTCCAACTCTTGATGGAGAGGTTGAGTTAAAAATTCCGGCTGGAATAAATCATGGTGAAGTACTTCGCTTAAAAGGAAAGGGTTTGCATTTGAATTCTCAAAAAGGAGATCTGCTTGTTAGAGTTGAGATTCAAATACCAAAAAAATTATCAAGAAAAGCAAAGAAAATTTTTGAAGAATTGAAAGATGAGGGTATATAAGATTAATAAAGTAAAATGAATTGTGAAAAAAACAAATGTATAAAAACACGGGTAGATATTGGCAAGTATTTCTTTGAAAGGCCTCAATGGCAAAGGCTCTTAGCGGTACCATTTATTTATATGCCGATTTTGTTCTCTATCCCATTTGTAATTTTAGGTGTGATTTTAGTGAGAATTCATCTTGTGGGAACCGGTGCAAAAAATCTCAAAAAATTCTGGGACTTTGTTCCTGATTGGGTTTCTCATCGCTATACCGCAAAAACGCAGGTTACCGGAAAGAAAAATAAATTGTCTCATTTTTTATGGAAATACTTTTGGATTTTTAATTGCAAGATGTATTGTCCTTTGAGTGTAGCTCTTTTGAGATACAGTGTTTATCTTGTTCAGCTTGTTGAGATATGGTGGTGTCCATTTAATCATGAAAAGAAGCACCTGTATCGTGATTCTGCAATAGATAAATCATCTTGGCATATATATCCCGAATTTGAAAAATTATTAAATGAAGAAGATAAATTAAATCCGATTTGGAACGAAGATGCAAAACAAGATTGCAAAGACACAAAGACAGATGCCAGTACAGATGAAGAATAAATTTATAAATTTAAAAAACAAAATACGACAAAAATCAGATGTGCCATGGTGGTACTTTATTGTGGCATTCTTTAGCCAAACCATTTCTTGGATTCCTTGGAAACATTTTATCGCAACGAGATATAAGCTTATCATAACCGGAAAAGAAAATTTAAAAAAAGCGAAAAGATTAAGAGACAAATATAAATCCGGAGTATTATTTTTGGTAAAACATACCGGAGAATTGGATATAATGCTTGTTCTTACCGGCATATCGCCATTTTCGCCACTGTTTCCAATGTTTTATTTAACTCAACATGTCAAGTATTATCAAACCAAAGATTTTGGCTGGCGTCGCTTTGTATATAGACAGCCCGTATTTTATTTTTATGGAGCCCATCCGCTTCAATGTGAAAACCCCGCGGACTATTCAGTTTTAAATGATTCTGAAAAATATAAAATTGCTTTGAAAAGACATATGGCGTTTTTAAAAAAGAATAGGTCTGTTTGCGTTTTCCCCGAGGGCAAAATTCCCAAACCAGGAAATGTTGGAAAATTCTTTAAAGGTATTTCTCATCTTCTTGATACAAAAACAGTTGTTGTTCCTGTTGTAATTAAACGCGAAAAAGAGGATTCCTTGCGCCCAATAATAAAATTGCACTATGGCGAACCTTTGGATTATGATACATTTACTCGTCTAAATAAAAAAGAGGCATTTTTTAAAGATAAAGATATAAGTGAGCATCTTTCTTCCAAGGTTAGAGAGCATATAAAACATACTTTGAGCAAAATATAATTTTTATGTTAATATAAATTATTATATTTTATTATGCTTGCGTTGCAATTCAATATAGTAAATTCTTTGGTTCTTATAGCGGCTTTTTTTCCTGTTGCTTTGGGGTTATTTGTTTTTTTAAGTAATACATCCTATAAACCTGGACGAAGCTTTTTTTATTTTACTCTTTCGGCTACCGTCTGGGCGATAGTTAGATTATTTGCTCAAAACACAATTGATATTGAATTGGCAAAAATACTTTTCAGTATTTTGTATTTTGTTGCCGCATTGATGCCTTTTACATTTTTTTATTTTACAATAGATTTTACAGAATTATATGATAAGGAAGAAGCGCGAAGAAAAATTTTAATAGCGACTATTCTGTTTTTACTGGAAACGGGTGTGATTATATTTGGTATGATAATTTATTTTATACCGGATAGATTTCAACATCTGCAACCGGTATTTTATACACCGCTTTTTATGATATATGTTTTCTCTTTTTTCTCTTTATTTGTTTGGTCATATTTTCTTTTGTATAAAAAATTAAAGAGTGTTAAAAAAGCCCTCAAAAAAAATCAGATGCGCTATATAATCTTTGGAACTCTTATAGCGGTTTCTATCGGTATTATTGCAAATTTATTGCTTCCGTTATTTGATATTTTTTCTATGGCATGGATTGGACCAATTAGTACCGCTGTGGCATCATCTATTATCGTATATGGAATGTCGCGTTACAGTGTGTTTGGCGCAAAAGTAATTCTTGCTCAAATTACGATATTTGGATTGTGGATGATAATACTTATAAGACTTCTCTTGTCTCAAACAATAACTGATTTGGTGGTTCAGTCAATTACACTTTTTGCGGTTGGTGTGATAGGAGTGCTTTTGATAAAAAGTATGAATAAAGAAATTAGGAGCAGGGAAAGATTGGAAAAACTTACACAAGAACTCAAAAAGAGCAATAGGCGCCTGAAGCAACTGGACCAAATGAAAACTGAATTTTTATCAATTGCCACTCATCAACTTCGCACGCCTTTAACTTCCATAAAAGGATATTTATCAATGATATTGGAAGGTGAATATGGGAAGGTGCCGAATAAGATTAACAAAACACTTGCAAAGGTATTTAAATCAGCCTCGCTTATGACTGAAACAATTACAGATTTTATGAATGTATCAAGGATTGAGCTCAATCATATGGAATACTATAAAAAAGATTTTTTGTGGGAGAAGATTATGAAAGAAGTTGTGGACGAACTCGCGCCGAAGGCGCGACAGGCGGGATTAAAGCTTATATTAAATTCAGAGTGTGGTAAAAAAGGCGAGCATCCAATTGTATATGGAGATTACGGCAAAATAAAATACATTTTTTCAAACCTTATAGAAAATGCGATAAAATATACACCCAGTGGCTCCATATCGGTATATGGACGAATTGACAAAAAACGAAAAATTGTCAAAACTGTTATTGAAGATACCGGAATCGGAATTGCAAAAGATGAGTTAAAAGATTTATTTGCAAAATTTAAAAGAGCCCGCAACGCTTATAACATAAATATAAAAGGTACCGGGCTCGGGCTTTATGTGGCAAAAAAAATGGTTGAGGCTCATAATGGAAAAGTTTGGGCGGAATCAGACGGTGTCGGCAAGGGCTCAAGGTTTTGTGTTGAGCTACCATTTAAAGATTTGAAATTTGGAAATAAAGAATAGGAGTGATATTATTCTAAATTATAAGTTAATTAAATAATATGAACTCACATTTTCACAAAATTGAGCAAACAGATGCGCCTGAAGTTTTAAATTTAATAGTTGAAATAAGTAAGGGGGATTCAAACAAATACGAATATAATAAAGATCTTGGAATTATAGAGCTTGATCGCGTTTTATATGGCCCGGTGCATTTTCCTGTTAATTATTGCGATGTGCCTCAAACCTGGAATGTTTATGATAATGATCCACTGGACGCAGTTGTGTTTAGTACTTACAAGATAGTTCCGGGAGCACTTGTGAAAGGGCGTGTAATAGGCGTTATGGAGATGGATGATAATGGTGAGCAAGACCATAAAATTATAACGGTTAATGCAAAAGATCCTCGTTATGAGCATATTCAATCGGTTGATGACCTTACTCCGTATGAGAGAAAAGACTTAAAAACATTTTTTGAAACATACAAAATTGCACAAACAGGACCGGGAACGGTAAAGGTCGGGGATTTTCTTGGAAAGGAAGATGCATATAAATTAATTCGTGAGGCAATGGATGCATATAAAGAAAAATTTGAGAATAATCAATGATAATTGTTGATGGAAATGCAATTGCGCAAGAGATTGCGCAAGAAATAAAAAATGATTTAAGCGCGTCAAACAAAAAGGCGCGCTTAGATATATTTGTCGTTGAAGCAAACAGGGCTATTCAGAGTTTTGTTGCAAGAAAAAAAAGATTTGCCAAAGAGGTAGGTGTTGAGTTTATTGAACATATATTTGATTCAAGTGTCTCTGCGTCTGAGCTTGAAGAGAGTATCTTAGCGGTTACATCAAAAACAGATGCAATTGTTGTACAATTACCTTTGCCTTCTCATATTGACTCTTCAAGAGTATTAAATACTATACCAAAATATCTGGATGTTGATGTTCTCGCAGAAAAATCATTTAAAGATTTTGCGCAAGATAAAAATGATTTTACTCCTCCCGTGACAGGGTCAATACTTGAAATTTTAAAAGTGCATAATGTGCCACTGAAAAATAAAAAAATAACAATTATTGGGAAGGGAAAGCTTGTTGGCGCTCCAACGGCAATTGCATTGACACGCGCCGGCGCAGATGTATTTGTGGCAGATAGCGCAACTCCTAAAAATGAATTAAACACTCAATTAAAAAATGCAGACATAATTATCTCAGGCGCCGGCGCGCCGTCAATTATAACTCCTGAATTGATAAAGGATGGGGTTGTGTTGATAGATGCCGGTACAAGTGGCTCAAAAGGCGTATTGAAGGGTGATATAGATTATGCCTGTGAGGAAAAGGCGAGTATTTTTGCGCGCACTCCCGGTGGTGTTGGGCCTATAACTGTGGCCATTTTATTTAAAAATGTTGTTAAAAGTTTTAAACAAAAAAATACTCGGGGATAAATTTATTTTCGGATTATTCGGATTGTTTTTTGCGCGTCACTTTATGGTGGCGATGCCTGTTTTTGTAATTTTTGTAAAAAGTCTCGGATTCTCAAACAGTGCCTTTTTCTTATTGCAGGCATACTTTTCTTTGATGTTACTTTTACTGGAAATTCCGACAGGATATTTGGCAGACAAGATAAACAGAAAA
>JALSPS010000006.1 GCA_026985835.1 Candidatus Kaiserbacteria bacterium | reverse complement strand
TAAAAAACAAAAGCGAGCCTTGGGCTCGCTTTTGTTTTGAGTATACTCTCAGATTGAAATTAATCTCGATCTGATTTTACTTCTCTTTTCATTTTTTGAATGAAGTCTGCTGCCGCATCTCTACCTCCAAGCCCAAAGGCCAATCCAAATGCCAGAGATACCGCAATAACAAATCCTCCAAACAATGTTTGCAAAAATGCTGTGGCAACATCAAGCTGACCAAGCGCTGCGATAAAAGCAAAAATCCAAATTGCCCACTTTGCAAGACTTCCAAGGAAGTTTGCTCCATGTATTCCAGCAGTACGAGCTGCTCCTATGATGACATCTCTTACGAATTCAGCCAATACAACCGCAACGAGTAAAATTAGCACGGCAACTATGACTTTCGGAACAAACATAAGTACAGTACTGTACATAAAGTCAGTAACTTGAGTTAATCCAAGTATTTCAAGTGCAGTAACAAAAGAAACCGTAATAACGAGCCATTTTACAAGCCAGCCCAAAAGCCCGCCTGCAGAAAATTTAAACCCGCTGCGATTTGCAATTTCATCAATACCTGCGCTTTTAATAACATTATCCACCTTCAAGGTGTCCACAAGTTGTTTTACGATTTTACCCAGAATTGCGCCGAGTAACCACCCTAACGTGAGGACAATTAGCGCAACAAATAAAACAGGTAAAAAAGCGAAGAAGTTTCTCCACACAAGAACAAAAGACTGTGTGAATACATCTGCTGTTTGCATTAACATAATAATTATTACCTAGGTTTATATTAATAAAGTTTTGGGACAAGCCCATTAGTCGCTTTGCAAAAATGCACTCGACCTAACTTGCGACTCCTATAATTTTAACATTATTTGAGAATAAAAAATTGTATTTATCCACAGATACTTATTATTTAAAGTAATTTATTTTATCAATCAAAATTTGATGAGGATATTCAAATACATTTCTCAACAATTTGTCATAAATATCCATCCTATATCTAAAATCTGCAAGTGAGAAATGCGCATATCTGAGCTCTTTGCCAAAATCCGCTTCTATTTCACTTATAAGCTTCTCAAGTTTGCGTGTATTTGAAAAATTTCCAACAATTAAAATATCAATATCTGTCTCCGGATCAATAGAAGTAAACGCGCCGGATAAAACCAAAAGTTTTACTCTTCCGAGAGATGATATTTTTTTCTTTATCGTTCCGATTTCTGATTCATCAGGAGAGAGAAGTAAATTTTCAAATTGCGCATAATACTGAAAATTTTTATTTAATTCGTAAGTTTTTTTCTTTCCTGTCCCATTGGGTTTTATAAAGCCTGTTTTTACAAGAAGATTTAATTCTTTTTTAAGAGTTTCTTTTTTTGTTCTTAATAATTTTGTAATTTCATCAAATAAAAATTGCTTGTTTTTATTTACCAAGAACATACGCATTAATTTAACACGCACGGAACTTCCAAAAATTTTACTCAAAATTTCTATCATTTTTAAAATTATACTTAAATTAAAAAATAACTCAAATATATAACAAAAAACAAGCTCGCCATAGCGAGCTTGTTTTTTGTTATATAATTATTACTTGAGCTCCACCGTCGCTCCGGCTTCTTCAAGTTTTGTTTTCCATTCTTCGGCCTCCTCTTTTTTAACACCTGCTTTAAGAGCTGTTGGAGCGCCTTCAACCAACTCTTTTGCTTCTTTTAGACCAAGTCCAAGAATTTCTTTCACTACTTTGATAACGGCAATCTTTTTATCGCCAAAGCTTGATAACACAACTTCAAAATCACTCTTTTCTTCACCTCCGGCATCTCCGGCTCCCGCTCCTCCGGCAACTGCAACAGCTGCCGCTGAAACACCGAACTTCTTTTCAAGTAATTTTACAAGGCTGTGCAATTCAAGAACACTCATATTCTCAATTTGCTCAACAAGAGCTTTGAATTCCTCAGGAACTTCAACTTCCTCAGAATCATCGGAATCATCGGATTTATCTTCAGGAGAATCATCTTTAGCAACTTCTTCTTGTTTTTCTTCTTTTGCGCCTTCGGTTGCAACTTCTTCAGTTGCAACATCATCCTTTTTTTCTTCTTTTGTACTTTCATCTGTAGCTTCTTCAACTACAGTATCATCTTTTTTTTCTTCAGTCATAATCAATTTATTAAACTTATAATTAATTTTCTTTTGCTTGCGCTATTTGATCTAGCGCTCTAACAAATCCAGCAATAGGCGAATTTATCACATTCACAAACATACCACGCAAAACCTCAATAGGTGGAATTGTGGCTATTTCATTCATCCCTTCTTGATCTTTGAATGACCCCTCATAGATCCCGCCAACAATGGAAATTTTATCTTTATGTTTTTTGACAAATGTATAAATTTCACGTGCCGGAGCCGTTGGGTCATCCGTACCGTAAGCTATAGCAATTTCTCCCTCAAGTTCTGGAGCATCTCCTTTTATTGAAAGAGAGTTAAAAGCTCTTTTTATCAAGGTTTTTTTTGCTACAAAATAATTCAATCCATGCTCTTTAAGAGTTCGTCTCATCTCTGTTTCTTCACCAACAGACACACCGGTAAAGTGCACAAAAACCGTTGATGCCGAATCTTTGATGGATGATTCTATTCGAGCAAGAATTTCCTTCTTTTGCTCTTTTGATTTTGCCATAATAATTTTAATATACTCGTCTCAACTAAACTAATTGAGACACTTATAAAACAGGCAGATCGACCTCGGTAAGTCTGACGGACAAAGTCCTGCTCACTGTCTTTAGCCTGAGTGATGCAAATGTATCATAATTCATCATCAGTCTCAAGCTTTTTTGTTTCTTTTGATTTTGCAATTGGAAATTTAACGGTAAAATGAGTTCCAACATTTTTTATTGATTGCACATCAATAACTCCACCCATTTCTTCCACAATCTGTTTTGTAATCCACATACCAAGACCGGTTCCTTTTTGTTTACGAACAGCTGAATCACCAGACCTCCAAAATTTCTCAAATAAATGAGAGAGATCTTCTGCGCTCATACCAAGACCGGTATCTGAAACTTTGAAAACAACTTCATTTCCGACCCTCTTCATTGAAACATCAATCTTACCCTTTGGAGTATACTTAACCGCATTACCTACTATATTAACAAGAACCTGACGCAATCTACCGGGGTCAACAAAGACAAATAGCCCATCTTCAATTTTAAGGTTTAATTTCAATCCTTTTTCTTCAGCTGGTCTTGTAAGAGAGTCTATAACTCTTTGTAAAACATCTTTTGGATTTATTTTCTCCATTTTATAAGATAATCTCCCTTGTTCTATTCTTGAGACATCTAAAATATCCGCAATCAGTTGATCAAGTTCTTGCGCTGAGATATCTATTCTTCCAAGCGCTTTTGATCCAATTTCTGAGGTTACCTCATTTTGCCCTTTTAATATATCAACATAACCCCTTATTGCGGTAAGTGGGGTTCTCAATTCATGGCTTGCCATTGAAACGAAATCATCTTTCATTTTATCAATCTCTTTAAGTTTTTTATAAAGTACCGTGTAATCTATGATTCTTGCATGTCTAAAAAATAAAAGGAGTAAAAATAGTAGAATAATTAAAAGTACCAAGATGCTTTTTTGTATATCTTGACTTATTTTTTTATCAGCCTCACTCATACTTTGTCTCGTAACCGCCACTCCTAGTAGCTCGCCATTATTATTCACAATAGCCCTTGCTGTTTCAAAAAATCTATCATCTCCAATCTGAAGCTCACGAGTAAATGAGTTCCCCGGCTTCGCGCTTGCCAAATCCAAAATCAAATTATATTCAAGCAAATCGGTTCCTTCTTTTTTCTTATCAAGAGCCGTAATTATTTTCCATCTATTAGAAGATGTGTCTTTTTTCACTATAAAAAAATTTTGTATGGTAGGATTTAAATTTGCAATTTCATGAATATGTTCTCGCAAAACCTCTTTTTTATTAAATAATATACTCGCAAGCGGAGCAAATGCATCCTGAAGCGCCCCCACCCTCACATTAACAAGTTCTTCCTGCGCATTTTTTGCAATTGTTATAAATCTATTTGCAATATAGAGGTATGAGAAAAAAATAGAAACGGTTACAAGAACAGTTAACCAAAGTTGTGGATGCTCAACGAATTGACGCAAACCAAATTTAAAGGTTTTAATTATTTTGTTCATCTCCAACTGTTTTTATCTTCCAAAAACCAAGAACCGATATAACAAGTAATATAAAGAAGCCAAATAATAAAACAGATGTTATCAGCGCATTTTCTTTAAAAACTGATATTTTTGACTTTGGCGTAGCCCTTGGAACAAGCGGAGTGAAGTCAACAGCTTCGGCAGTCTTTACAAACGGGACCTTTGGACTTCTTGCCAGAATTTTTCCAGAATTATCAACTGATGCGGTATAGAGTGTATGATTTCCATCCGGTAACTCCTTTTTTAGGGTGTAGCTCCACTTTCCGGATGTATCTGTTTTTACGGTTACAACAATAGGTGTTGAGTAAATAAAAAGCGTAACAAATGAATTTGGGAGCGCTTTACCCTCAAATACAATGCCTTCTTTTTTTGGTTCAATTTTATTAACTTCATATATATCTTTTGAAACAGCACCTGCGCTTATAGGCGACTCAACAGGAACAGGTTCAAGTTTTTGAGAATGAACATCAAGGCCAAGTAAAATTAACTCCCCGTCCGTTAACGGAGCGCCTGCCGTATGCGCATTATTTGGATCCGTAAAATATATATTTTTTTCATCGTAGTCAGAAACTCCATCTCCATCAGAATCGCGATACAAATCCAATCCGTCTCTTTGAGAAAAAGATTTTAGCTGTTCTTTAAACTCTTTTGTTTGCTTTTCAATTTTTGAGACAACCTTTCTTGAAGTTTCATCTATATTAACCTCAATTCCCGTTTGTTCTTTTACAATCTTTTTTACATCATTTAGAGATGATAAAACAACCACATTAACAGCTTCTGGAGAAGTCTCTCCTTTTACCGTAGACTCAACAACGGTATTTATATATTTTTCAGTTTGCTTGGTTTTGTGCTCAAGACGATTTTTAATAACCTCAAATCTTTCCTTTATATTTCTATTTGATTTATACTTGGATACATCAGCCCCTCTGTCTTTTCTTACATCAATTTGAGTCTTAATGACACTTGGTGCCTTTTCTATTTTCGTTACAATATCTGAATCAATTTTTTTGACAATATCATTAACTCCTTCCAATACAGATTGATGCGCCTCTCTCTTTAATTTTTCGGCCTTAATTCTGGTAAATCTAAATGACTTTGCAGTTTCTTCAAATAAATCTTTATTCGGTTTTCTCAAATTATTTGTCGCATCTTGAATCTTTGTTGTTATTATTCTCTCTCCAGCTTCTAAAAAATCGCGATTAACAGCAGGTATATTTTTTGTATCTCTATTTTCGTTATGTGAATTATCTATGGCTTTAATGTCCTGTATTGTGGACGGAGTAACATTAAATATATTGCCTATGCCTGAATTATGATGATTCTCATCAGGTTTCTCATCCGAACTCTCTTCTAAATTCCGCGTATTTTCTTTTTTATCGGA
>JALSPS010000005.1 GCA_026985835.1 Candidatus Kaiserbacteria bacterium | reverse complement strand
TGAAATTTTTGAAACACCACCATCTGTCGCGGATCCTTCTCGTCCTAAAAAATTAAATATAAATGGCGGTAAAATAGAATTTGATAATGTTTCTTTTGCTTATAAGCACGGTCAAATTCTTTTTGACAAATTATCTTTCACAATAAACCCGGGAGAAAAGGTTGGTATTGTTGGACATTCAGGATCCGGAAAAACAACAATTACAAAATTATTATTGAGATTTATAGATATTAATGAAGGAAAAATTTCAATTGATGGACAAGATATATCTAAAGTTAGCCAAGATAATTTAAGAGAAAACATATCTTTTGTTCCGCAGGAGCCGTTACTTTTTCATCGTTCAATAATGGAAAACATTTCTTATCCAAAAAAATTAAAATTAAGTGATGTAAAAAAAGTGGCGAAAAAAGCGTATGTTGATATTTTTGCCGAAAAGCTTCCCAAAAAATACCAAACACTGGTTGGAGAAAGAGGTATAAAATTGTCAGGCGGTGAAAGGCAGAGAATTGCAATTGCAAGAGCTATGCTTAAAGATGCCCCAATCCTTATTTTGGACGAGGCAACAAGCGCGCTTGATTCTATTAGTGAGAAATATATCAAAAAGGCTTTTGAAAGACTTATGAAAAAACGCACAACAATAGTTATTGCTCATAGATTAAGTACGATAATGAAAATGGATAGAATAATAGTTTTTGATAAAGGGAAAATTGTAGAAGAGGGAACGCATAATGAACTGATAAAGAAAGACGGATTATATAAAAAATTCTGGGATGAACAAAATGAGATTATTCCCGATTAAATTTTATATGCTATAATAATTTTATGTTAGAATTTAACAATGTAACAAAATTTTACGGAAATGGTCCGGCTTCGTTAGATGATGTAAGTTTTAAAATTAATGAGGGAGAATTTGTTTCAATAGTTGGACATTCCGGCGCGGGTAAATCTACAATTCTAAAAATTATTTTGGCAGACGAGCTACCAAGTTCTGGAGAAGCTTTATTTGAAAAACAAAACATTGCCTTTATGAGAGGCTCTGAAATTAAGAAAATGCGTCGTCGTATTGGCGTTATATTTCAAGATTTTAGATTGTTACCAACAAAAACAATCTATGAGAACATTGCTTTTGCGATGGAAGCCATAGGTCAATCAAACGAAGAGATTGCCGCAGATGTTCCTCATGCGCTTGATCTGGTTGATTTGGCGGATAAGTTTGATAAGTTTCCACACGAAATATCGGGAGGAGAACAGCAAAGAGTGGCAATAGCAAGAGCGATTGTTAATCAACCCGATATAATTTTAGCGGATGAACCTACCGGTAATCTTGATCCAATAAGTACTTACGAGGTTGTGCAGATTTTAAAGAAAATAAACGAGCTTGGCGCTACGGTTATTTTAACGACCCATAATAAGGGTGTAATTGATTCTCTAGAGAAGCGCGTAATCACAATGGACGAAGGAAAAATTATTAAAGATGACCCAACGGGTAAATTTTCATTATAATTTGATATAATACGAATATGTTTTTAACAAATTTAAAAAGAATAGGGAGAAATGGATTGCTAGGTTTTTTGCGCAATGGATTTATTTCGTTTACGACAATCTTAATTATGTCAATTGCCTTATTTTCTGTGGGTATGATTATGTTCACTAACGAAGCTATGAATGCTGTGTTATCTCAAATTGAGGAAAGGGTTGACATAAATGTGTATTTTGCGACTGATGCTCCTGAGGATGAAATTCTTGCTTTAAAAAAACGCCTCGAAACTCTACCGGAAGTAAAAGAAATAAAATATGTTTCAAGAGATGAAGCGCTTGCGGCATTTCGCGCAAAACACAAAGATGAAGCCTCAACAATTAAGGCTCTTGATGAGCTTGGTGAGAATCCGCTCGGAGCGTCTCTTGCAATTCGCGCAAAAGAAATGTCACAATACGAAACAATAGCAAAGTTCCTTGAAGGGAAGACCGAGGTAAAAGAGGGAGAAAGATCAATAATTGAACATATTAATTTCTTTAAAAATAAACCTGCTATTGATAAAATATCTTACTTATCAAAAACAATCAAAAAAATAGGATTTGCACTAACTCTGATTTTATTATTTGCTTCTGTGGCAATTGTGTTTAATACAATTCGTCTTGCAATTTATACAACTCGTGATGAAATTTATGTTATGAAGCTTGTTGGTTCTTCTAACTGGTATGCGCAAGGCCCGTTTGTAATAGAAGGCGCATTATATGGTTTTACTGCCGGATTGATAGTTTATGCTATTTTTTATCCAATTGCGTATTGGTTGCACGAGCCTTCGCTTAAATTTTTCGGTAATTTTAGTACGCTGAATTATTTTGAGGCAAATGCTCTCATTCTTTTTGTTGTTTTGATTTTATCCGGAGTTTTGTTGGGTGCAGTGTCAAGCTTTTTTGCGGCGCGAAGATATTTATAAAATAAGAGTGCGTATGGCGAAGAAAAATCACAAATATATTTTTGTTATAGGAGGTGTTATGTCTGGAGTCGGGAAAGGTGTGGCTTCCGCATCAATAGGAAATCTTTTACAGGCTCACGGCTATAAGGTAAACCTGGTAAAAGTTGACCCTTATTTAAATGTTGACGCCGGCACAATGAATCCGACAGAGCATGGGGAGACATTTGTTTTAAATAGCGGGCTTGAAACCGATCAGGATATGGGAAATTATGAACGCTTTTTAAACAAAGATTTACCGCCGGAGAATTATATCACAAGTGGAATGGTGTATAAGGCGGTGATAGATAAGGAGCGAAATCTCGGGTATGATGGGGCTTGTGTTGAGGCTATACCTCATGTAAGAGATGAGATAATTCACAGATTTGAACGCGTTTCAACTAATAATGAATCACAGATAAGTGTTATAGAAATAGGTGGTACTGTTGGAGACTTCCAAAATGCAATGTTTATGGAGGCAGCGCGAGTTATGCACTCAAAAAATCCTGATAATGTTTTATTTGTAATTGTGACTTATCTTCCGATACCCGGAACTTTGGGAGAGATGAAAACAAAGCCTACTCAAAACGCGATAAGACAATTAAATAGTTTTGGTATCCAACCGGATTTTGTTATTGGAAGATCTGTGAGGCCGTTGGATAAACGCAGAAAAGAAAAAATCGCAATGCAATGTAATATACGGCCTGAATTTGTAATATCGGCGCCGAATGTTGAGAGTATTTATGATGTTCCGCTCAATTTTGAGAAGGATAGTTTTTCAAAAGCGATTTTATCTGAACTGCATTTGTCAGTAAAAAGAAACCCTGATTTTAGAGATTGGGAAAAGTTTGTTGCAAAAAGCAAGAAGGCAAAAAAAGAAATAACCATAGCTCTGATAGGCAAGTATTTTGATACCGGAGATTTTGTTTTGTCTGACGCATATATTTCTGTGATAGAAGCAATAAAATTTTCAGCATATTATTTAGGTGTGAAACCAAAATTAAAATGGATAAATTCAAAAGATTTTGAATCTGGCAAAATAAAGATTTCTGAGTTGAAAAAATATGATGGAATTATTGTTCCCGGAGGGTTTGGTACAAGTGGTATTGAAGGTAAGATAAAAGCAATTCGTTATGCAAGAGAAAATAAAATTCCATACCTGGGTTTGTGTTATGGAATGCAGTTGATGGTGATTGAATATGCAAGAAATGTGTTGGGGCTAAAAGACGCGACTTCGCGTGAAATAAATCCAAACGCAGAACACCTTGTAATTGATGTGATGGAAGATCAAAAAAAGAAACTTGAAAATAAAAATTATGGGGGAACAATGCGTCTTGGCGCTTATCGCGCAAAATTAAAGCCGGGCACAATTGCAAAAAAGGCATATAAACGAGAAGAAATAAGCGAGCGACACAGACACAGGTATGAGGTGAATCCAAAATATGTTGATAAATTACAAAATGCCGGACTTGTATTCTCCGGAGTTTCTCCCTCAGGAGAACTTATGGAAATCGCAGAATTATCCCCCAAAACACATCCGTTTTTTTTGGGTACTCAATTTCATCCTGAATTACAAGCTCGTCCTTTGGCTCCAAATCCGTTATTTACGGAATTTATACGCGTTGCAATTAAATAAAATAACTGTTGATATCTTCCTTGATTTTTTTACAGAAGCGTTTAGAATGAGTGCAATTTGAATATGCAAGATAGCTATAAAAAAGCAAAACTGATTTTAAAAGATGGATCTACCTTTGAAGGTTTCTCATTCGGATTTGAACAATCGGCCTCGGGAGAGGTCGTTTTTAATACAGGGATGACAGGGTATGTTGAATCTTTGACAGACCCATCTTATAAAGGGCAAATAATCACTTTTACTTATCCTATGATTGGAAATTATGGCGTACCGGCCAGTGAGTTTGATGAATTTGGTATTGAGAAATTTTATGAATCCGAAAAGATACACGCGAGCGGGCTTATAATTTCTGATTATTCAGAACACTTTTCTCATAATGATGCCATAAAGAATCTTTCACAGTGGCTTATTGAACATAAAACTCCGGCCTTATTTGGTATTGATACACGAGCTCTAACAAAGAGATTGAGAGAAAAGGGTGTGATTTTGGGAAAAATTATATTTGACAATGAAGAGATAAGATTTTCCAATCCAAATCTAAAAAATCTGGTTGCAGAGGTCAGTATTGATAAGAGGTCGGTTTATGAGCCAAAAAAAATAAATAAATCTACAAAGACTGTGTTGCTTGTAGATTGTGGTGTTAAAAATAATATCATAAGAATTTTTTTGAGTCGCGGAGTGCGTGTTGTGCGCGTACCGTGGGATTATGATTTTTCAAAAGAAGAATATGATGGATTATTTATTTCAAATGGTCCCGGTAATCCGAAAAAATGTAAAACAACAATTAGAAACATTGCTGAAGCGCAAAAAAATACAAAGCCTATGTTTGGTATTTGTTTGGGGAGTCAACTAATGGCTCTTGCTTCCGGAGCTGACACATACAAACTCAAATATGGACATAGAGGATTTAATCAGTCGTGTATAGATCGTGATGGTCGTTGTTTTATTACATCTCAAAATCATGGGTTTGCGGTAAAAGAAAATACACTATCAAATTCTTGGCGTTGGAAGTTTAAAAATGTAAATGATGGTACGAATGAGGGAGTTGAGCATAAATCAAAACCGTTTTTTGCAGTCCAGTTTCACCCGGAGGCTTCTGCCGGTCCTATGGATACAGAGTTTTTATTTGATGAATTTATTAAAAAATTATGAGTGGAAGAAAAATAGTTAATGTAAAGAAAGTTTTATTACTTGGAAGTGGCGGTATTAAAATTGGCCAAGCAGGCGAGTTTGATTATTCCGGAAGTCAAGCAATTAAAGCCCTCAAGGAAGAAGGAATTGAAGTTATATTGATAAATCCGAATATAGCTACCGTACAAACAGATGAAAATCTGGCAGATAAAATATATTTTTTACCCATTGAGCCTAAATTTGTTGAAGAAATTATAAAAAAAGAAAAACCGGACGGAATTTTACTTTCTTTTGGGGGTCAAACCGCTCTTAACTGCGGGGTAGAGTTATATAATTCCGGTTTTTTGAAAAAAAATGGAGTACGAGTATTGGGT
>JALSPS010000004.1 GCA_026985835.1 Candidatus Kaiserbacteria bacterium | reverse complement strand
TTATGAACGAAGAATCTTTTAATATAGAGGATTTTGCAAATGATTCTCGTTTTTCGTATTTGGTTACTCAATACAAAGAAATTTTACAAAAAGAACAAGAATCTGAAGAAATACTCAATTCAGATCCTGAGATGGAAGATTTGGTAAAAGAGGACTTGAAATCATTACAGGTTCTTAAAAAAGGCATAGAAAAACAATTACTTGACATAAAGGCGGCAGATGAAGAAGAGTTAAAATTTCCTAATGAAATTGTTTTGGAGGTAAGAGCTGGAGCGGGAGGTGATGAAGCGGCGCTTTTTGCATATCAATTAGCGGAAATGTATTCGCGTTTTGCAGAAAACAATGGGTGGATTGTCAGTATCTTGAACGAATCAAAAAACGAGCTTGGCGGATATAAAGAAGCAAGTCTTGAAATTAAAGGACAAGATGTCTATAAATTATTGCGTTTTGAAACAGGTGTACACAGGGTTCAAAGGGTTCCGGTTACAGAAAAGCAAGGAAGAATTCATACAAGTACGGCAAGTATTGCAATTTTACCAGTTTATAAAAGAACTACGATTGAAATAAATCCATCAGATTTGGAAATTGAATTTTCAAGGTCTGGCGGTAAGGGCGGGCAGAATGTCAATAAAGTTGAAACAGCTGTGCGTTTAACTCACAAGCCAACAGGTTTGGTTGTTCGTTGCACTGCTGAGCGTACTCAACAAAAGAACCGAGAGAAAGCAATGTCAATCCTAAAGTCACGCTTGCAACAAATGAAGGATGAAGAAGAAGCAAAAGAAAGGTCAGGGCAGAGAGCTCAGCAGGTTGGGTCAATGGATCGGAGTGAAAAAATTCGCACATATAACTTTCCTCAAGATAGAGTCACGGATCATAGGATTAAAGAGAGCTGGTCTGGAATTGAAAAGATAATGCAAGGACATATTAAACACATAATAGATGCCCTTCAAGAAAAATTGTCGTAATAAATTTTGTATTTTTCCGGCCTTATGATATAATCCGCTCAATGTAAGCGCCCATATGTCGCTTGCGAGACCCGTTTTATTAATAATTTGCTTTTTGGGTTGGCAAAAAACGTATTTATTATGATAGATAATAGAATAAACGAATTATTTGAAGCCGGAGCGCATTATGGCTATAAAAAAATGCGACGCCATCCATCCGTTTTACCATTTTTGTATGGTATTAAAAACGGAGTGGATATTTTTGATTTAGAAAAGACGCTAAAAGCGCTTGATGAAGCGAAAGCTAGAATTTCAGAAGTAATTTCCTCAGGAGGTAAAATACTTTTTGTAGGCAGTAAAAATGAAGGAAAAGATTTACTAAAAAGGACAGCCGAATCTGTCGGAATGCCTTATGTTCATGGTAGATGGATTGGAGGCACACTTACAAATTTCAAAGAAATTAGAAAAAGAGTAACTCATATGACTTCTTTGAAAGACAAAGAACAAAGCGGAGAGTTTGCAAAGTACACAAAAAAGGAACAGCTATTATTAAAACGAGAAATAGAGAAATTGGATGTGATGTTTGGCGGAATAGTTGATATGGAATCTCTTCCAAAGTTTTTATTCATTATAGATCCTTTGGTGGAGGTTACGGCAATGCGCGAAGCTCGCCAGCTCGGCATACCTGTAATTGCTCTTGCAAATACTGATTGTAATTTTGCTGAAATTGATTATCCAATACCTGCAAATGACGCTTCCCGTAAAACAATACAATTGGTATTAGACGAAATTGCTTCGGCAGTAAATAATACGGCTAAAAAAGAAAAAAAAGCTGTTAAAAAAGATTAAAAAATTAACTTATTATTATGGTAACAATAGATGACATTAAACAATTAAGAGACGAAACCGGAGTTTCAATAATGCAATGTAAAAAGGCGCTGGAGGAAGCTGGTGGAGATATGGAGAAGGCTAAGGTTATTTTACGAAAGATAAGCGCATCTGTTGCAAAAAAGAAATCTGATCGTGAGCTTGGCGCAGGTGTGGTTCAAGCATATGTTCATGTAAATAATGCGGTTTGTGGTGTTGTGATTTTAAATTGCGAAACTGATTTTGTTGCAAAAAATGAAGAGTTTGTAAGATTTGCATACGAACTTGCAATGCATGTTGCAGCAATGGCGCCAACTTATATTAAATCAGAAGATGTAAAAGAAGAAGATTTAAAGGCGGCTCGTGAAGTATTTGAAGAAGAAGTTGCGGATAAACCAGAAGAAATGCGAGAAAAAATCTTGGAAGGCAAAATTAAATCTTATTTGAAAGACAAGGTTATGATGGATCAGAAATTTGTTAAAGATGATTCTAAAACAATAGCAGAGCTTATAGATGAAGCGACACAAAAATTTGGAGAAAGAATTGAAATCACATCTTTTGAAAGATTTAGTGTCTAGACTATGGTTTTTATAATTACATTTTGGGTTTCTTTACTTGGAATAATTGGTGTTTTGCTTTTTAAGTTTATTGAGTTGAAACAAGGGTTCGTAATCGCAAAGAGTATTCGTCTTAAGATTCATATTCGTGTAATACGTTATAAAAAGCGTGTCATTAGCTTTTTATCTGGGTTTTCAGCCGATAAGATTAAAACTCTATTTTTAATGTTTGGGAAGCAGTTTGTATGCTTGTTCTCAAAGTTTACAAAATTTGTGGACAAAAAAACTCAAAAACTTGCTTCAAAAGTATCTAAAAAATACGAACAGCATTCTTCTAAAGACGCATCAGAGTTTCTAAAAAAAATATCTTCACATAAAAAGAATCTTGATGTTGAATCACAAAAACGAAATAACTCAAATTTTTAATCTAAATTTATATTTAGATTTTTTGCGCATGGGTTGCAATTAACCTTTAATTGTATACAATATGGCAACAATTAAGTTGTATCTTGATTGTTGTTTGGTAATCGTTAGGGTACGGTTGCAACGATTAAATAGTCGTGTAAAATAGTTCAGTTGAATAAGTAAGTGCCGGAATAGCTCAGTTGGTAGAGCAACCGCCTTGTAAGCGGTAGGTCAGCGGTTCGAGTCCGCTTTCCGGCTCCACAATTTTGCCAGTTACTAAACCAACCACCCTGTAACGGTAGTCAGGGTTCCTGGTCCGCTTTCGGCTCCACAATTTTGCCAGTTACTAAACCAACCACCCTGCAACGGTAGTCAGGGTTCCTGGTCCGCTTTCGGCTCCACAATTTTGCCAGTTAATTTGTTTGTAAATCAGTCAGAAATAGTGGTTGTTGAATTTATAAATTCAGTTTCCAAATCTGAAAGTTGAGGAATAATTGTTTTTAACTCATCAATTGTTTTATAGCCATAAAAAACTTGTTTGTTTACAAAAATGGCAGGTAACCTATTTTTAATTTTATAGATACCGGTGAGAGTTTTTATAGCCGGTAAATTGAGATTATAATCAAAGGAATATATTCTCAATTTTGGGTATTCTTTTGCAAGACGCGTTAAAGCATATCCTTGTTTGATACAATCACGACAATTGTTATTTGAATAAAAGTATAATATAAAAATTGGTGAATTTGTACACTTTTCCGTAACTTTCTTCATAAGTAAGTAATCCTTTATTTCAAGAAGAGAGTAGAATTTTTTCAAATGTATAACCTTTTCATTTTTGGTACCCAATTCTTGTTCCATAAATACAAGTTTATTTCCAAGGGATACCAGTTCTTTTGAAAGAATTGAATTTTGTTTTATATTCTCACATGATTGTTCTGCAAGTAAATCAAATTGTGTTTCCAGAGATAATATATCCAATGATATATTATCCTGTAAATTTTTAATTTGAGAAATTCTTTTCTCATTTAATAAATTATTTATTAAAAATGCGGATATAAATATACTCGCAGTTATTATAAATGTTATTATATATATGTGTACTTTAATTTTTCTCATTGCCTTATTATCTCCATTTTGATTTCTTTTTTGTAAAAACCTTAAAGTATGCGGAAGTTATCCATATTGGAACAAAAAATCTATAAAAAATCAAATATAAAACCAATCCGGTCAAATTCAATTCTTTGTCTTTTGATAGTCTTTTGCCAATCATCAAACTTACCATATAAATTGTTATTATAATCATTAAAATAATAACACCGACACTTAAAGATATTGAAAATATTCCAAAAGAAAAACTAAAATCAAATCCCGCAATAAATGCTTTTGTTAAAAGGTTTATTAAATTATCTAAAAGAGTAAAGATGGAGGCTATTGACCAAAATAAAATCAATCCTGAAGAGAGCATTGCCATTGGTAAAATTAAAATACCAAGATTTCCATATTTTGGATTAAGTAATAAATTTTTATTCTCAAATATATTATTTATAAATCCATATGCCCAACGCTCGCGTTGTTTATATAACGCAACAGGTGATTCAGGAACATTTGTATAAACAATCGCTTTTGGTTCATTTGCTATTTTATAATTATTTTTTTGCAGTCTTAATCCCATTTCAAGGTCTTCTGTCATATGCGCGTGTTTCCAATATCCGATTTTATCTAAAATTGATTTGCGAAATAACGAAAATGGACCGGGGGTTATAAATAATGAGTCTGCAAGACTAAAAGCTTTACGAATAAATATGAGCATATCATATTCAGTTTTTTGAATTGATTGTAGAAATCCTTTTGTGTTGTTTGCTTTAATTCCAGCTGTTACGGCTGCGATTTCAGGATTTTTGAAGTGTGCGATGAGGAGTTGGAGTGAGTTTTTTTCAACAAACGAATCAGCATCTAAAGAACCAACAATTTCAGAATTGACAAATTGCATTGCATAATTCAAGGCTGAATGCTTTCCGCCATTTTTCTTTTTTAATACTGTTATTTTTGAGTTTTTTATTGATTTTGCAACATTGAAAGTGTTGTCGGTCGAACCATCATCCACAACAATTATTGAAAGTTTATCATTTGGGTAGTTCAAGTTAATCAAAGATTCAAGAGTTTTTCTTATTGTTTTTTCTTCATTCCAGGCAGGAACTATAATTGTTACGGATGGATATAAGTTATTTTTATCCGATAAATAATTGTTCTGTATTTTTTTATTTGATATTGTTTCAAAAACATAATTAACCAACAAAAAGACCTCGAAATATAATGCGAAGAACAATAAAAAATAAACCATTAAAATTGTTAAATTCATTATGACATATTAGCAAATTTTTTAGTAAAGTACATTTTTTCAATATCAATACTTGTATGATTTTATCGTAATGATATACTCACATTTATGAAAGATAAAAAAGTATTACACCCGCTTGTGGCGACCATAAGAGAGATAGTGGATATATTTATAAGTCTTGGTTTTGAGGTGGCTGAAGGTCCTGAGATAGAAGAGGTGGAGTACAACTTTGACAGGCTAAATGTGCCGAAAGATCACCCCGCTCGCGATATGCAAGACACCTTCTACACGAAAGACGGGCGCGTCTTAAGGACTCATACTTCCAGCGTGCAAGCTCGCTATTTGGAAAAATACGGCGCGCCTGCGCAGATAATAGTTCCCGGCAAGACTTACCGCAACGAAGCAACAGACGCCACACATGAGGCGCAGTTTAATCAGTTTGAATTGTTGCATGTTGATGAGGACTTGTCATTGTCGCATCTTTTGTTTGTCATTG
>JALSPS010000003.1 GCA_026985835.1 Candidatus Kaiserbacteria bacterium | reverse complement strand
ATCAACCGCTCCGTCTACATGAATTACATCCTCGTCTTCAAAAACTCTAACAACTTCCGCAATTGCATCACATTTTCGTATATTTTCTAAAAATTGATTACCAAGCCCCTCGCCTTGCGCTGCGCCTTTTACGAGGCCGGCAATGTCAACAAATTCAACAACAGCCGGTAACACTCTTTCTGAATTGCTCATTTTTGCAAGTTTTTCCAAGCGCTCATCTGGAACAGGAACAACTCCGACTGAGGGGTCTATCGTGCAAAATGGAAAATTTTCAGCCGGAACGGCTTTTTTTGTAAGCGCATTAAACAGTGTTGATTTACCAACATTTGGTAAGCCGACTATTCCTATTGATAAATTCATAAATGTGATTGTATCATTAAATAATCTTTAAACAAATAGTACGAATTAGTTATATCAACACCAATGGAAAATGCCGACAAAGCCGGCATTTTCCATTGGTGTCACTTCTCTCCGAGGAGTGAAGTGAGCACCATTGAGTTTGGCTCCGAAGAGACAAACTCAATGGTGTCCGCTTCAAGCCCGAAGGCAAGATGTGAACACCGTGTTTATACTAGCAAATGCAAATTAAATGTCAATAGAAAAAAAGGTTCTAATATATTTTTGACTTCGTGTCAAAAATGTATTAGAAAGGACGTCTCTTTTGTGGCGCTCCTCCCCTGCCTTGAGCTCCAAAAATTTGCTGAAGTTCGGCCTGATGTTTCTTCATAACTTCCATCATTGCTGTCATTTGATTTTTGCCTTGTTTGGTAAGAGCTTTTACTTCTTCAGCTATTTTAACAAAAATCTCAGGGTTTTCTTCTAAGGCTTTTAATATCACATCTTGTTGATCCTTTGGCAAATTTTTAATTTGTGATTGTATTGCCTTTTTTATAAAAAAATCTTTTATTCCCATAATTTATATTTAATGATAATTATGCAACAGTTTATCAAAAAAATATGTTTTTACCAATAATTTGTAAAAAATAAATTATACAATATAATAATCTCTATATGATTTTAAATTTAATAAACGAACAATACATTATTTTTGCTCTTATGGCCCTTTTTCTAATTCTTTTAATTTGGATAATTATATTGGAATTTAGAATAAAGCGCTTGCTAAGAGGTACAAATGCAAAGAGTATAGAATCTCATATCGCAAAAATTTCTAAAGATTATGAATTTTCAAAATCTCAATATAATGCTATGGCAAAGAATGCCGAGAAATTATTTAATCAATCCAAATCTGCAATAAGAGGCATTGGTCTCCAAAGATTTCATCCTTTTGCGGGCTCAGGAGATAGCAAGCCAAGCTTTGCTCTTGCATTGCTAAATGAATTCGGAAATGGAATTATAATCTCAACACTTCACGCAAGGAATGGTATTACAATTTATTCAAAAGAAGTTTTTAATTTCAATCCAAAATCAGAAATTACTCAAGAAGAAAGAGAAGCCCTTGAAAAAGCACGCAATTCATTGCATAATAGCTAAACTTATTCAAGCTTTTAGCTTGTATTTGTTTAGCTTATGAATTCATCAAAAAATACAATTAAAGAACGCCCACCTGTTGTTGTTGTAATGGGACATGTGGATCATGGAAAGTCAGCCCTTTTAGATTATATTCGCAAAACAAATGTGGTGGACAAAGAGGTTGGAGGTATTACTCAAAGAATAAGCGCCTATGAAGTAGAAAGAGAATATGAAGGAGAAAAAAAGAAAATTACTTTTATAGATACTCCGGGTCATGAGGCGTTTAGAAAAATGAGAGAACACGGAGCTTCGGTTGCCGATATAGCAATTTTGGTAGTTTCTGCTGAAGATGGAGTTAAACCACAAACTCTTGAGGCCCTTCAAGCAATAAAAGACACAAACATTCCTTTTTGTGTTGCAATAAATAAAATAGATAAACCCGGCGCAAATATCCAGCAAACCCAAACATCTCTTATTGAAAATGAAATATATATTGAAGGTATGGGTGGTGACATACCTTGGAATGCAATATCTGCAAAAACCGGAGAAGGTGTTGATGATTTATTGGATACAATTTTATTACTTGCAGATATGGAGGAGTTATCTGCCAATCCGAATGCCAAGGCAAGTGGTGTTATAATAGAAGCTCATATTGATCCTAAAACAGGAATAAATGCGACTCTTATAATAAAAGATGGGACACTCCATACTGGTGAATTTGTTGTTGCCGGAAATTCTTATACGCCAATCAGAACGATAATTGACAGTTCCGGAAAAAAAATAAACTCTGCAAGTTTTTCCTCCCCTATCGGATTGATTGGTTTTAACAAACTGCCTAAAACCGGTGATATTTTTTCTACAGTTTTAACCAAAAAGGAAGCAGAGCGTAAAGCTAGTGAATTTGTTTACCAAGAAAATGATGTTAAAAACTTACAAAATCACTCTCTTGATGAAGATATGGATATAAAGGTAATCCCTATTGTTTTAAAAGCTGAAACAAAAGGCGCTTTAGAAGCGATTGAATATGAGCTTTCCAAAGTACAGAAGGAAAATCCTAGAGTTTTATTAAAAATAATAGAAAAGGACGCAGGATCTATAAATCAAAATGATATAAATATAGCCCTTGCAAATAAAGACACTCTGGTGCTTGGTTTTTCAGTAAGGGTAGATAATCCGGCGAAGGATCTTGCTCGTAACAGAAATGTAGAAATAAATTTGTTTAACATAATTTATGAATTAACTGATTGGGTTTCAGCAAAAGTGAAAGAATTAACTCCAAAACAAGAGATTGAAAAAGAGGTAGCCGTAGCAAAAGTACTAAAAATTTTTAGTGAGGGTAAAAAATCTTATGTGATAGGAGGGAAAGTAAAATCCGGTACCATAAAAAATAAATTAAAACTGCATATTTTAAGACGAAATGAACATCTTTTTGATGGAGAAATCATAACCTTAAAACAAGGTAAACAAGATGCGCTTTCAATTGCTGAGGGTAACGAATTTGGCGCCGAAATAAAAACGGGAGGGTTGTTAGCGGAAGGAGATGTTTTGGTTTTTTATGAGGTTATTGAAGAATAAAAATGGTAGATGAACAACGAAAAATTCAAATTGATGAACAAGTTGCAAAATTAGTGGCAGAATATCTGGAGTTTGAATCAAATAGACAATCTTTAATAACTGTTACAAGGGCAGATGTTTCTTCCAATTTAGCAAACGCAAAAATTTATATTTCAGTTTTACCTCATTCAATGGAGAGGAATGCTTTGGATTTCTGCAAGCGGAAGCGTAAAGAAATAAAACAATATATTAAAAAGAATACTCACTTAAGAAAAATACCATTTATTGATTTTGAAATAGATGAGGGTGAAAAAAATAGACAAATTATAGAGAATTTATCTCATCAAAATTTTTGAGTATTACAAAACTCGTGGTAAACTGTTATCGCCTAGTTAATAGGCTCGGTGGCGAAGTGGTAACGCTGAGGTCTGCAAAACCTCCATGCGCGGGTTCGATTCCCGCCCGGGCCTCAAGAAGCAAAGTTCATCTTTGCTTCTGGCCCGGGAGGCGAAGTATCTGCTTACTTCGCCGTCGGGAATCGAAAGGCGGAGCCATGTTGGAGTGAGGAACGAACGACAACGGGCGAGCCTCCGCCATTAAAAAATGGGCCAGTGATGGAATTGGTATACATGCTCGGCTTAAACCCGAGTCCCGCAAGGGGTGTGGGTTCAAATCCCACCTGGCCTACAAGAGTTTGAAATAATTATTCTCTGTGATATGGATGAGCAAATTTAATTGAAATTGATCTATATAAAACTTCTGAAAAAATCGCAAGAGCAAACTCGTGTGGGAATGTAAATCTTGATAAAGAAATTAAAAAATCTGCATTTTCTTTTAATTCTTTTGAATGCCCATTTGTAGAACCTATTACAAACAATAATTCTTTTCCCAGTTGCTCTTCCTTTATTAAAAAATCTGCAAATTGTTTTGATGAGTACTCTTTACCATTTTCATCAAGTAAAATTAGCAACCTCCCCTTTTTCTTATTTAAAATTTTTGTTTCAAAGTCTTTATTATCTTTTAGAAACAGGTACTCAATTTTTATAAATCTTCCGCTTCTTTTTGTATATTCCTTAAATATACTTAAAAATGGCTCCTTTGGTTTACCGGCGCTTACAATTGTTATTTTCATAGTATTGAGTTTACAATGATTGTTAAAGTTTTCAAGAATATAGTTGCAATTACCAATAATTGTAATAGTATTTTATTTATGCAAAAACGAAAAAAGTATTTTGGTACAGATGGAATACGCAAAAAAGTTGGTGAATTTCCATTGACTCCTGAGTTTACATTAAAGCTTGGTTGGGCTATTGGTAAAATTTTTAAAAAAAATGGGTCGAGTAAAGTTTTAATTGGTAAAGATACGCGTATATCCGGCTATATGTTTGAATCAGCACTGGAATCCGGGTTATCTTCCGCGGGTATGGATGTCATTCTTTTAGGACCTATTCCTACTCCGGCAATTGCATATCTAACAAGAGCATCAAGAGCATCTTTAGGTATTGTTATAAGCGCGTCTCATAATCCATATTATGATAACGGTATAAAGTTTTTTTCTCCGCAAGGCACAAAACTTTCGGATGAATTACAAATGAAAATTGAAAATTTTCTGAATAAAAAAATGACCGTTGTAGATTCAGAAAAGCTTGGGAAAGCATATAGAATGGACGATGCGCCTGGAAGATATATAGAATTTTGTAAATCATCTTTTCCAAAGAATTTTGATTTAAAAGGATTAAAAATTGTGGTTGATTCTGCCAATGGAGCGACATACCATGTAGCTTCAAAAGTTTTTTCTGAGTTAGGTGCTAAGGTTATATCTATGGGCAATACTCCGGATGGATTAAATATAAATAAAAAATGCGGCTCAACAAATCCGCAATTTTTAAGAAAAAAAGTTTTAAAAGAAAGTGCCAATCTTGGTATTGCTTTTGATGGAGACGGAGACAGAGTATTTATGGTGGATTCAAAAGGTCATATCATAGACGGTGATTTGATTACATACTTTATATCACTCTATTACATTTTTCATAAAAAATATAAAACCGGTGTTGCCGGAACGGTTATGACAAATCTTGCAATTGAGGACAGTCTTAAAAAAGCTAACATTGAATTTGTTCGTACGAAAGTTGGTGATAGATATATTTCAGAAGAATTACAAAAAAGAAATTGGTTGATTGGTGGTGAGCAATCAGGGCATATTATTTGTAGAGATCACACCACTACAGGAGATGGAATAATTTCTGCTCTGCAAATACTTGCGTATATGAAGGTTTCTAATAAATCTTTATTAGAGCTTTTTAAATCAATAAAATTATACCCGCAGGTTATGATAAATGTTCCACTTGGCAACAAAAAAGCGCAAGTTATATTAAAAAACCCAAAAGTAAAGAACTCTGTAAAACAAGCTGAGAATATGTTAAAAAATTCAGGAAGAATTGTTTTGCGCCCATCTGGCACAGAACCGGTTATTCGTGTGATGGTTGAGGCAAAAACAAAATCTCTGGCGGAAAAAACCGCAAAAATTATTACAAAATCCATTTTAAGCTTAATTACCTAGCCATTATCAAGATTAAATTGTTTTTAGTTAATCTTCATTCCTCACATCATCTTTAGATCTTGTGTAATTGTTATACACAAACGCCACAAACATAAACAAAGAAAAACCCATCATAAACAAGATTGCAA
>JALSPS010000002.1 GCA_026985835.1 Candidatus Kaiserbacteria bacterium | reverse complement strand
TGTCATATTGTATTTTTTCTGAGCTATTATCGGACCGTGATCCATTTTCGCATCAAGAAGTATAATTGAAACACCTACATTCTCAGGTTCATTATTTAAAATTGCTGTCCGTATCGGAGATGGGCCACGCAGTTTTGGAAGAAGTGATGGATGTATATTTAATGATCCAAATTTTGGAATGTCTAATAATTTTTGTGGCAAAATTTTACCATAAGCAAAAACAACAAATAATGAATTTTTAGGAAGTTGAGATATAAAGTTATCATCAAGTTTTTTTGGTTGCAGTGTTTTTATATTGTTTGTATCTGCCCAAATTTTTACAGGCGGTTCTTGTAATCGTCTACCTCTTCCCGCTCTTCCCGCTCTTGCTGTAACTATAATAGATGGCACTATATTTTGTTTTTGCATCTCTTCAAGCGCCCAAACAGATAGCTGTGGTGTCCCAAAAAAAACTATTTCAATATCAGATAAATTCATATTAAAGAAAGCATAATATATAAACAAAAAAAATCAAAAAATTCTTTTTATCTGTGATTGTGTTAAAATGCCAAAGATGTATATAGTAACGGTAATACCAATAATTAAATATGCCTTTAAAGATAGTTTGTCTTATTTTTCAATGGAATATATTCAGCCGGGCTTTGTGATAGATGTTCCTATCCAAAAACGAAAAGTGCCCGCGCTTGTTGTTTCAATAGAACTTGCTTCAAAAATAAAATCTGTCATAAGAGGACAGAAGTTTATGACCCGCGCTTTAAAAAAACCAAATCCAAGGATGGTTTTGTCTGAGAAGTTTATAAGATCTGCCCAAAAAACATCAGAGTATTTTGTTAAGAATTTGAGTTCAATTTTGCACTTGTATATTCCAATTTCAGTTTTAAAAGATGTGTCTGTTGTCAAAAGCATAGAAAACGATAAAGGCAAGAAAATTAAAGAAAAAAAATTTGCAGAAGTAGAACAGTTTGCTTTTCAAGGGTCATATGAAGAACGAAAAAATATATATAAAACATTAATACGCGAAGCTCTCGCAAAGAACGAGAGTGTCGTATTGCTTGTACCTTCTATAACCGTTGCTGATACATTTGAAAATGAATTTAAAAAAGGTATAGAGCGTTATGTTGTAAAATTACACTCAGGCATAACTCCAAGGCAACAAAAAAAGTTGTTTAAACAAGCTCGTGAATCGGAACATTCCGTTTTGCTGATAATTACAAAGGGTTTTTTGGGGATTACAAGAGATGATATTGGACTCTATATTATTGATGCGGAAGGGTCTGATTTGTATAGAGAGTGGGCATATCCATATACAGATGCTCGCATATTGGCAGAAGAACTTGCAAACACATATTCTGCAAAAGTATTGTATACAGATACCGTTTTGAGGATGAAAACTTTTAAAAATATAAAAAATCATTCCATAAATGAATATGAGCCCATAAAACGCAGAGTGCGTTTTCCAATGAAAATTGACATCATAAATATAAATAATGATTTTAATAACAAAACCAAACAAAAGAAATTTAATGTTTTATCAAAAGAGGTTATTGATGTAATTAAAAATACAGAAAAAACAAAAGCTCATATTTTTATACATGCGCCGAGGCGTGGTTTTGCCTCTGTTACAGTGTGCAGGGATTGTGGAGATATTCTTTTGTGTGATAAATGCGGGTCCCCACAAAAATTGCATACTCTAAACGGAGAAAGAATTTTCTTATGTCATACTTGCGGAGCTTCTCTTGAGGCTAAAACATTATGTAAAAATTGTGGCAGTTGGAATCTTATGCCGCTTGGAACAGGTATAGAGAAAATAGAAGAAGAATTGAAGAGTGTTACTAAAATTCCGGTTTTTCGAATTGATAGTGATGTCGTAAAAACAAAAAAACAAGCAAAAATGATGATAGATGACTTTTTTAAAGAGCAAAAGGCGATATTGCTCGGGACTTCCATAGCCACACCGTATTTAATATCAAGAGAGGTTGATTTCTCTGTAATCACATCGCTTGAGGCTATTCTTGCAACTCCTGATTTTTCTGCAGATACAAGAGCAATGAGAACTGTTTTTGCTATGAGTGAATTTACAAAAGATAAATTATTTTTACAAACAAGAACACCCGAAATTAATATATTAAAGTACATTCGCAATAAAAATGTTTTGGCATTTGTGGAAGAAGAGTTAAAGATTAGAAAAAAGCTGCATTATCCGCCATTTTACACATTTATTAAAATATCCAGTAAAGGTATCAAACTTAATTTACTAAAGGATGCCGAGTTTATTTTATCAGAATTTTCAAAATTCTCGCCAAGAGTTTTTCACTCTCTTGAGCCGGCGGGCGCAAATACATATATTTTGAGAATTTTATTAAGAACTGAAAGATGGCCCGATAAGGAATTGAGAGATAAACTCTATTTATTACAGAGTAGATTTGTGGTACAAATACTATGATGAAAAAGATAATAACAATAAAAAAAGAAAACGCTTTATTGAGAAAAGTTTCTAAGAATGTATCTTTAGACGATATTAAATCAAAAAAAATACAAAATCTAATTACCGATATGAAAGAGGCATTGTCAAGAGAATCACATGGTGTAGCCTTGGCAGCGCCTCAAGTTGGCGAGTTATTGAGAATTTTTATCGTTGCCGGTTTTGTTTTTGCAAATATGGAGGGGGAGGAATATGATGAAAATACACATAAAACACAGGTTTTTATCAATCCTGAAATTTTGAATGTATCAAAAAAAAAGATGAAAGGTGATGAGGGTTGTTTATCCGTTCCCGGATTGTATTCTTGGAATGTAAGACGTTATGAAAAAATCACAATATCTTATTTTGACGAGTTTGGTGAGAAACATACACGAGGCGCGTCCGGTTTTTTGGCGCGCATCTTTCAGCATGAAATAGATCATTTAAACGGTCAGCTTTATATTGATGTTGCAGAAAAAGTTGAGAAAGTTGATAAAAATTTTAAAAAAATTGATTAGGAAATTTGTGTATCTCACTAAATAAAAACAAAGAGATTATTACAAGTCGTTTATAACTTTGATTTTTGCTCCGATTGATGAAAGGCGTTCTGCGATAAGCTCATATCCGCGTTCTATCGGGTATACATTTCGTAATATACTTGTTCCTTTTGCAGCTAGCATCGCAATAAGAATAATAACTGCCGGTCGCAAAGCAGGAGGGCAAATAACTTGTGCTGAATGAAGCGGAGTGGGCCCGTTTATAAATACTCTATGAGGATCAGCAAGAGAAACATTTGCGCCAAGTTTATTTAATTCAGTAAAATAAATAGCTCTGTTTTCCCAAGTCCAATCGTGTATAAGAGTTGTCCCGAGAGCTTGAGTTGCAATAGGAACAAAAAATGGCAGATTGTCTATATTTAGTCCCGGATATGGAAGTGGGTGAATTTTAGTTGGGCTCGCGATAAGTTTTGATGGTAATACTGTTATATCTACCAATTTTGTGCGTTTATTTTTTGATAAGTATGATTTTGAAATTTGAAATTTAGCATTCATATATTTTAACTTCAGTAGTTCAACTTCCAAAAAATCAATTGGACATCTTTTAACTTTTAACTTTGAATTTGTAACCAGCGCCGCAGATATAAACATCATTGATTCAATTGGGTCTTCGCTATTGTAATGTTCTATTTCCTGATTTATTTCTTCAACACCGGTTACTGTTAGGGTTGTTGTTCCGATTCCGTCTATTTTTACGCCGAATTTTTCGAGCAAAAAACATACATCTTGCACTTCATAATTTGGAGGAGCATATTTTATAATTGTTGTGCCGGGAATTAAAGAAGCGGCAACAAGAGCATTTGTTGTAGCAGTATCACTTGCTTCATACATAATAATTTCGGTTGGTTTTAATTTTTTTCTCTTAATTTCGTAGTGATTGGTTCTTGTTTTTATCTTTACACCAAATGCTTCAAAAACATGTTTATGCGCAGCTATTGTTCTTTCTCCCATATTGCATCCACCGGCATGCGGTATATTAAAGGAAGATTTCTTATGAATCATTGCTCCAATAATCATTAAGACACTTCGCATTTTGCTTGCGCTTGAGGAATTTATTTTTGCCAAACGATATGATTTTGGCGGAGTAATTTTAATTGTATTTCTTTCAATCCATTCAACATTGACACCAATACTGTCAAACACTTCAATCATTCTAAAAATTTCCTCAATTCGTGGGATATTATAAAGGATTGTTGTGGATTTATTCAATAAAGATGCGGTCATTAAATGAAGAGCTCCATTTTTTGAGGGGTTTGTTGATATAACTCCATGAAGTTTGTGTCCTCCTTCAATCTCAAAATCCAATCCTTCTTTTAAAGATAATATGTTGTGATTTAGTATTTCACTTATTCTGACAAGTTGAGCCGTACTCATATTTTGTTCCCCGGCCTCCATTTTATTTACAACGGAAACACTCGTTTCCAATAAATCCGCAAATGCTTTTTTTGAAAGCCCTCTGCGTTTTCTAAGCTCGCTTATAAAGTAACCTATTTTTGAATATGGGTTTTTTTTCATAAGTTATATTATTTTTAATTGTGTTAAGAATAGAAATTCCTTAACAGTGAATTATTCTTGCACTATTTATTTATAAAAGCAAGAGTTGGATATGGTGCACTTGAGGGTTTAATTCACCTATGTTCTTGGCAGAATTTTAAAAAATGTTATAATTTCGGTATGGAAATTACAACATTGGAAATTTTTGTAAGATTGTTTATGGCAGCTTCGCTCGGTATGTTGCTTGGATTTGAGAGAACAGTAGCAGGAAAGCGCGCCGGTATGCGCACATTTGCTTTAGTATCTTTGTCTTCAGCATTATTCATAATTACATCCATTTTGGTTAATAATTCCTTTTTGGGTAGAGTAAATTTTGATCCTATGCGTACAATGGCGGCAATAATATCCGGTATTGGATTTATCGGCGCGGGATTGATTTTGTTTAGAGAAAATGCTCTTCGTGGATTGACGACAGCTGCCGGGTTATGGGTGGCCGCAGGAGTCGGTGGAGCGGTCGCATTTGGTCTTTATTATCCTGCGATTTTCACAACTCTTTTAACTCTCTTAATTTTTACAGGAGTTTGGTTTTTAGAAGTTTCTATAAAAAAGATTGCAAAAGAAGATACTCCAACAATTGTTGAAAAAATAAAGGCTAAAAAACCTAAAAAATGAGTAAATTCTACAACCCCAAACGGAATCCGGCTTGGAATTACGGAGGAAGAAACTGGAAACTTTCTCGCTCAAAGATAGATTTATTTTTGGATTGTCCGAGGTGCTTTTATCTTGACAATGTTTTAGGTGTTGCGCGTCCGCCGGGCTATCCTTTTAACCTCAACTCAGCGGTGGATGCGCTCTTGAAAAAAGAATTTGACTTGCACCGAGCGCAGGCGAGCAAACATCCGCTGATGGAGCGCTACGGGGTGGATGCGGTGCCGTTTGAGCATGAAAAGATGGATGAGTGGCGAGAGAACTTCAAGGGTATTACCTTTGCTCATCCTGAGCACGGCTTTGTCGTCTCCGGCGCAGTGGACGATGTATGGGTCAATCCTAAAGGCGAGCTTATCGTGGTAGATTACAAGTCAACCAGCAAAGACAAAAAGATAGAGGCGCTTGATGAGGATTGGCAAGATGGATACAAACGACAAATGGAGGTCTACCAATGGCTCCTGCGGCAAAATGGCTTTGCCGTTTCCGGTACTGGCTACTTTGTCTATGCCAATGCAAGCAAGGAAGAGAAAGCGTTTGACGGCAAACTCATTTTTGATGTGACGCTTATTGAATACAAAGGAGATGACTCATGGGTAGAGCCAACTCTAAGACAGATAAAACAAGTTTTAGATGACCCAAGGGTGCCTCTTGCAAGTAAGACTTGTGATTAT
>JALSPS010000001.1 GCA_026985835.1 Candidatus Kaiserbacteria bacterium | reverse complement strand
TATAGATAAATCAATAAAAATGACATATGCAGGCAGACTAGACCCGCTTGCATCCGGCAAGATGCTCATATTGATAGGAGAAGAGTGCAAAAAGAAAGATAAGTATCTTGGTTTGGATAAAGAATATGAGTTTGAAGTACTCTGGGGTATCTCAACAGATTCGGCAGATACCTTGGGAATAATAAAACAATTTAAATCGATGGATAAAATAAAAATTTACAGAAGCGACATTAAAACTCTAATCGGTAAACATAATTGGTATTATCCAATTTTCTCCTCAAAAACAGTAAATGGGAAGCCCTTATTTGAGTATGCAATTGATGGAAAGGTAAATGAAATAAAAATTCCAAAGAAAGAAATTGAAATATATAAACTAAAACATATATCAACAAGAAGAAAAAATTCAGATATTATCAAAAAAACAATTTTTGATAATATAGCTAAAATATCAAAACAAGACCCTAAAAAACCAGGTAATGATTTTAGGCGAGACAGGATTTTAAAAAGCTGGGATAATTTTTTTGGCGTTTTTCAAAACGAGAGTTTCTTTGTTTCAAAATTTAGAGCGACGGTATCAAGCGGGACATATATAAGAGTTTTAACCGAAAAAATTGCAGAAATTTATCAAGTACCAGCAACGACTTTATCAATTACGAGACTTGATATAGGGGAAGTGCAAAAAAAGCTGGGATTTATATTTTGGAAGGATAAATTTTAGTGTTAAAAGTTAAATTTATGAGAAGAGCAATTTCAAATTTTTATAAATATATATTTCTTTTAAAAAGACTGAAACGAACAGGCTGGTATAAATATTGGGGTGTTGATAAAAAAGAATCAGAATCAGTGGCCGAACATTCTTTTGCCACTGCGTTATTGGCATATATAATTGCGCAAGAATATAAACCTGAACTTAATTTAGAAAAAATTTTATCGCTTGCTTTAATTCATGATTTAGCGGAATCAATTGTAGGGGATATACCTCTACGAGATAATTTTCCAAAAGATGAAAAACATATTCTTGAAACAAATGCAATACAAGATATATTCAAGGATTTTGTAAATAGAGATAAATTCTTGGCAATATGGAAAGAATACGAAGAAGGAAAAACTCCGGAAGCAAAATTCGTAAAAGAAATTGATAAATTGGAATTTGTGTTTCAAGCATTTTGGTATAAAAAAGAAAATTTTGGAATTAGAGACGCAGAAGAAAAGGGCTTAAATTATTTTGAATATGCTGAAAAACTTTTTTCAGATGATGCAATCGTATCAATACTGAAATTGATAAAAAAGAATGACTCTGAACTTTAATTATCCACTGTTTTTATTTTTGCATATCTTCTTTAATTGTTATAATTAGTTGTATGAGTGAAATAACATCTCTTGAAAAATATACAAGATTGGCAGATTATTTAGCTGCCGCGCAAATTTTCTTAAAAGATAATGTATGCTTAGAGAAGAGTTTAAAACCTGAACATATAAAGCCGCGTTTACTTGGGCATTGGGGAACATCTCCCGGTATAAACTTTGTTTATGCTCATATAAATAGATTGATTAAAAAACATAGTGAACGAGATTTTTTGTATGTTGTTGGAACAGGGCACGGATTTCCGGCATTTCAAGCAGGATTGTTTATTGAGGGCTCTTTGTCAAAATTTAACCAAACAATACCTTATTCAAAAAAAGGATTTGAGCAAGTTGTTTATCATTTTTCTACACCTTATGGTTTCCCATCTCATTTAAATCCAGAAGCTCCCGGAGTGATATTGGAAGGTGGAGAACTTGGATATTCGCTTTCAAATTCATATGGAAGTGTTCTTGACGAGCCAAATTTAGTAACAGTTTGTTTAATAGGAGATGGAGAATCAGAAACAGGCCCTCTCTCGGCTTCTTGGAATGCGAATCGTTTTATAAATCCGGTAACGGATGGCGCCGTTTTACCTATTTTGCATTTAAATGGATACAAAATTTCCGGACCTACAATTTTTGGAAGAATGTCTGATAAAGAAATAAAGATGTTCTTTGAGTCAAAAGGGTATGATCCAATTATTTTAGATATTACCAAAAGTAAAACTCCACATAAAAAAGCGATGGAAGTTTTTGATAAGGCAATGGAAAAAATTCTTCTTCTGCAAAATATAGCACGCGCAACAAAAGCTGAAATTGAATCACCAAAATGGCCTGTTATTATCTTTCGTTCACTTAAAGGTATGGGAGCCCCGAAATATGTCGGTACAAGAAAAATAGAAGGAAATTGTGATGCTCATCAAATTGTTTTTGATCACGATATTCATAAAAAACCAAAACAAATAAAACAACTTGAATCTTGGTTAAAATCGTACAAAATTAATGAATTAATATCATTTTCAAATTCTGGCACATTAAAGCTGGATCAAGATATACAATCTCTTATACCATCAAATACTCGTAAACTAGGTATGAGTAAGTATGCTCACCGTGGGGAAGTCAAATTCTCTTTACCTGATTTTGATAATTTATTAGATACTTCTGAGAGGTACTCAAAAGGAGAAGATTCAATGCGTGTGATGGGTAAATTTCTAAAAAAGGTATTTCAAAAGAATAAAAAAACTTTTAGATTATTTAGTCCTGATGAAACATATTCAAACCATCTTGATGATGTTTTTTCTGTAACTTCTCGCGCATGGATGTGGCCTATAAAAGAGTGGGACAAAGACATATCAAGAAAGGGAAGAGTTATAGAAATTTTATCTGAGCATACTCTTTTTGGAATGTTAACCGGCTATACATTAACAGGGCGAGTTGGTATTTTTGCCACATATGAAGCATTTGCAACGATTGTCTCCTCTATGATTGATCAGTATGTCAAATTCATAAAGGTTGCCAGGAATGTAAAATTTAGAAATCCTGTTCCGGCGTTAAATATCGTTCTCTCTTCATTACTTGAAAGACAAGAGCATAACGGCTTTTCTCATCAGAATCCATCTTTTATAGCTAATATGCTTGATCATGATTATGATTTGGTAAATGTTTATTTCCCCGCAGATAAAAATATAATGCTTTTTTCAATGAAAGAAGCTCTTCAAAAGAAAAATCAAGTTAATATATTTGCCGTTGGTAAAAAAATGAAAAGAGTATTTTTAACTCCAGATGAGGCCGAAAAACAAGTAAAAGATGGAATTATGATATGGGATTTTTTGAGCAATCAGGATCCGGACATTATTCTGGCAACTGCCGGGGATTATGTCACAGAAGAGGCCATAATAGGTTTGAAAATGTTTAGGAGTTATTTTCCGGATGTAAAAGTACGATTTGTAAATATCTTAAAATTTGACACTCTTCGCGATGAGATATCACTCCAAAAAATTGAAGAAGTTTTGACCAAATCAAAACCGATTATTTTTAATTACCATGGTTATATTGCTTCAGTTAGAAAGATTTTGTTTGGTAAAATTGACGCAAAGCGAATAAAGATAAATGGCTATAGGGAAAGTGGCTCCACAACAACAGCATTTGATATGGAGGCGCGAAATGGGTTATCCAGGTACCATGTCGTTATTGATTTGGTAAAACTCGGAGTTTCTCAAGGAAAAATAAATCATAACAAAGCGAATCAAACACTTGCACTGATGCGTAAACTCATAAAAGAAGAAAAAGAATTTATCATAAAGAACTTTAAGGATCCAGATTATATCTCTAATTTTGAACTATGAATATATTAACAGTAAATCCTGGCTCAACCGCTATAAAGTATTCATTTTTTTCATCTCAAAATAAAGATAGGGAAGATAAGGTTTTTGAGCGCTTAGATGGAAAAAAAATATCAGAATCGGAAATACGATGGCTAACTGAAGTTCTCAAAAAAACAGATAGGATAGGAATAAGAGTTGTCCATCCGGGAGAATATGTCAGGAAGCACAAACTCATTTCAGATTCTGTGCTTTTTTCTATCAAAGAAGCTATAGAATATGCTCCAATTCATAATGCGCTTGCCATAGATACAATACAGCTTTTTGATAATTTTTTATTTGATAATCCAATAGTTGCGGTTTTTGATACTGTTTTTCATAAGAATTTGTTACCGCAGGCATATACATATCCAATTTCAAATGAAATTCCGAATATGAATAAATATAGAAGGTTTGGTTTTCATGGAATTGCGCTTGAATCTGTTTATGGTCAAATAAAAAATCCTCCAGCCAAAATAATTATGGCTCATTTGGGTGGCGGAACATCTATAACTGCGGTTTTCAATGGTCAATCAATAGATACCACTATGGGATTTACTCCACTTGAGGGTCCTATGATGGTTACTCGCTCCGGAAGTATAGATCCGGATCTTTTTAAAATAATTATGAAAGAGGCCAAAATAAAAAGTAATGAACTTTCAAATATATTAAATAATAAATCTGGCTTTTTTGGCATAACCGGACAAAAAGATATTGAACAAATTATTAAAAATGCATTGTCCGGTGACAAAAAAGCAAAGCTCGCAACGGATATTTATCTATATCAAGTTATAAAACATATATACGCGATGGCAGGAGTTTTACAGGGGGTTGATATGCTAACAATATCCGGGGGGATAGGATTTGGTAATAAATTTATACAAGAAAGAGTACTTACATTTACCAAGAGTCTTGGAATTACAAAAGATAAACTCTTTATTACAAAAGCAGACGAAGCGTTTGTGATAAAAAAAGCAACAGAGGAAATAAAATTATGAATAATCTCGTAGAGAAAGAGCTTGTAAGAAATAAGAATAAAAATGCCAGAATTATATATACACACGAAAGACTGAGCGCAGTTATAGAAAATTTAAAAGTTATAGATTACTTTAAAACATCAAAATATATCTTGGCGTTTTTTCCAATTGGCAATGAACCCTCGTTTATATGGGATTTAATTCATACCTTTCCAAAAAAAGAATTCTTTTTTCCAAGAATTAGCAAAAAAGAGATGCGTTTCTTCAAGGCTTCTCAAAAGATAGATTTTAAAATTGGATTTGCAAGTATTCCAGAGCCGGTCAGCGAAGAAGAATTTGCATATAATTTTTTAAATACTACAATTTTTGTACCGGCGCTTGCAATTGATATTTATGGTAATAGAATCGGGTATGGTGGAGGATTTTATGATAGATTCTTACAAAAATATAAAAATTTACAAACCATAACAATTGTGCCGAAAGAATTTTTTAGTATTGACATTTTGCCAACAGAACCGCAAGATATAGCTATAGAAAATATAATAATAATTTAGTATGCAAGCAGTAATTTTAGCGGCCGGGTATGGTACACGGATGCGTCCGCTTACATATCATGTACCAAAGCCGATGGCTCGCGCATGTGGAAAAAATTTGGTGGAACATAATCTTGAAAAACTCCCCGATGAAATAAATGAGCTCATTATCGTTGTTGGGTATTTAGCAGAACAAGTAATGAATCATTTTGGAAATTGCTATAATGGTAGAAGGATTAAATATGTAAAACAAAAAAAGCGTCTTGGAACCGCTCATGCAGTATCTCTTTGCAAGCCACATATAAGAGGTCGTTTTTTGGTTATGATGGGGGATGATATATACTCATCGGAAGATATTCGGGCTGTATTAAATGAAGAGAGGGCAATGCTTGTGCAAAGAGTGCATTCTAAATTTTCCGGAGGTAAGGTTGTTTTTGACGAAGAGGGGAATTTAACGGATATTGTTGAAGGGACACATAATGGAAAAGATTCTGTTATAAATACAAATCTTTTTACTCTTACTCCCGAATACTTTAATTATGAAATGGTTCCGATAGCAGACGGAAAAGAATTCGGATTACCGCAAACTGTTGTTAAGATGGCGCGTGATTATCCCATTAAAATTATAGAGGCAACAAAATGGAAGCAAATTTCAGATATGGACGATGTTAAAGATTTTGAAACTGAATTAAAAAAAGCCGGTCAGTGCAAAGGATTTTATAATCAAATTTAAATTTCATCT